>NZ_JAGHQV010000090.1:0-8667 GCF_017744175.1 Thalassotalea sp. G20_0
ACATCAGTGAGCTTTACCAGCTCGCCCAGAGTGACGACCTGCAGGCCTTCGTGACCCCACTGGGCATCAGCGAGAATGCCCAGCCGGGCACCGTGGTGGGGCAGGTGTCGGCCAGTGACGCCGATGGCGATACCCTGACTTTCAGCCTCACCGACGACGCTGACGGTATGTTTGCCATTGATGCCGCTACTGGCGAGATCAGTGTGCTGGGTGCACTGGACTACAACACTGCCAATAGCTACCCATTGACCGTGCGCGTAGCCGATTCAGTCGGGGCATTCAGTGAACAGCAATACACAGTTAATGTTGCCAATGTGAATGAGCCACCGGAGTTGTCTCAGCAACCGGACCCCAGAGCACTGGCAATGTTTGATCTGACCGAGGGAGCAGGTGAGGTCGCTGAGGATTTGGGCGGCCATAATCAGGACCTGAGCTTCAATAGCGGAATTAACCGAACCAGCAACGGTGTTGAGCTTAATGGTGCCGGTGGTTCACTGGGTGATATGACCATGGGTGGGGATATCACTATTGCCTCAACCTTTACTTACCACACCCACAGTAACTGGGCGCGGATTGTTGATCTGGGTAATGGTGCAGGTGAGGATAATATCTTGATCGCCAGCCCGTCAGAAGGACGGATAGAGGCTCAGATTTACCACGGCAACAATGTTGTTGGTGTCGTAGCTCTTGATGACTTCTATACGCTCGGTGAGACATTCCATCTAGCCCTGACGGTTGATAACGATGGCTATATGCATCTGTACAAAAATGGCGTGCAAGTCGCAGCCAACCCCGATGGTCAGACGCCTGTTGAGATGGTCCGTACCAGTAACCTGGTGGGCCAGAGTAACTTTGCCCAGGATGCTGCTACGCATGGTACGATCAAAGATCTGGTGATTCTTGAAAGATCAATGGATCCCGAGGGCATCAGTGATCTTTATGATCTCACACAGTCAGGAGCAATGACTGAGTTCCTGACGCTATGGAGCGTCAATGAAAAGGCCCAGGTCGGCACAGTAGTAGGCCATGTGCAGGCCAGTGATGCCGATAACGATACACTGATCTTCAGTTTGACCGACGACGCCAACGGCCTGTTTGCCATTAATGCCGGTACCGGGGAGATCAGTGTTGCAGGTACTCTCGATTACGACACAGCCAGTAGCCATCAGTTGACTGTACGAGCCACTGATCCGGCAGGGGCATACAGTGAGCAGCAGTATACGGTTTCCGTTAACGGAGCTGCGGAACTGGTACCGCAACTTGCCTCCGAAACCGTGGCAGCTTTTGATTTCGTTGATGTTGCCGGTGATATTGTCAGAGACCTTGGCTACCATGGCCACGCCATGACCTTGAACGATGGGGCAACCCGGGTCGACAATGGCGTCAACCTCAACCAAGTGGGTACCTCCATTGAAGCAATGACGTTGGGTGGGGACATCACCATTGCCAGCACGTTTACCTACCACAGTCACGGCTCCTGGGCCCGGGTGGTGGATCTGGGCAACGGTGCCGGTGCCGATAATATTTTGATCGCCAGTCCGTCCGAAGGGCGCATTGAGGCCCATATTCTCCACGGTGGCACGAATGTTGGCACAGTGGCTTTTGATAATTTCTATACCCTGGGCGAAGAGTTCCATGTGGCATTGACTGTGGATGACAATGGTCATATGCGCCTGTACAAAAATGGTGTGGAAGTGGCCAATAATCCTGATGGTCAGGCACCAACGGAGATGTCCCGCAGCAGTAATCTGGTAGGCTTGAGTAACTTTTCTCAGGATGCCGCCACGGATGGTACGGTGAAGGATCTGGTGATTCTTGATACCTCGCTGTCACCAAACGACATCAGCGATCTCTATCAATCGAGCCAGGCCGATGGTGGGCTGGAAACCTTTTTAACTACCCTGAGTGTCGGCGATAACGCCAGCCCCGGGGATGTGGTTGGCCAGGTGCAAACCCATGATCCAGAAGGTAACGGGTTGACCTTCAGCCTGACCGATGATGCCGGGGGCCTGTTTACCATTGACGCCATCACTGGCGAAATCAAAGTGGCTGGCGTCCTGGATCACGGTGTTGCCAACAGCCATTCACTGACCGTCAGGGTCCAGGATTCACAGCATGGCTACAGCGAGCAGCAGTATGTTGTTTCCGTCACCAACGCTCCGGAAATGGAGTCAGGAAGGGTTTCTTCGCAGTCGGTGGCGGCCTTCGAGTTTAATAGTCTCGATGGCGTTTATAACGATCTTACGGAACACAACCATCATGTATCTTTTGGCGGTGGTGTTGCCAGGGAGAGTGAGTCCGTCAGGCTCAGGGGCTTTGGCGGCTCGCTGGGGGCGATGACTCTGGGGGGAGATATCACCATTGCATCGACCTTTAGCTATGATCCCATAATCGAAAATTGGGCTAGGGTAATTGACTTCGGCAATGGCCCCAATGCAGATAATATTCTGATTGGAACTCCCACATATGGCCGTGTTGAGGCTCAGGTTTACCGTGGCGGTAACTTGGTAGGCTCCGTTGGACTCGATAATTTCTACGAAATTCACGAAGTTTTCCATGTTGCCCTGACGATTGACGACAATGGCCATATGCGCCTCTATAAAAATGGTGTTGAAGTGGCTGATAACCCCCATGGCCAAACACCGAATGAGGTATTACGCACCAGCAACAAGATTGGCCTGAGTAACTGGGCCAATGATCCGACAACAAACGGTAATGTCTACGATCTGGTGGTACTCAATGAATCACTGACCGCAGATGGTATCGGTGAACTCTATCATCAAACACAGGCCGATCAGTTATCAGAGTTTATCGACAATTATCAGGTGCTGGATCCCGCTATGGAACATGAGCAGGTTCTCGTGGCGGGCCAATATGAACAGACCCAGGTAGATATTGCGGCCCATCCGGACGGAGGCTATATCTCCACGTGGAAGTCCGGCCTCAGTGACGGTAATGATGTAATGGCCCAGCGGTTTGATACAGCAGGCAATCCTGTGGGTAGTGCCCATCAAGTGACTGGCTGGATTTGGGGCGGTGACAATGACAATCTAAATCCTTCTGTTGCTGTTCTTTCTTCAGGAGCCTATGTCATCTCTTACTTTAGGCAATCGGGCTGGGAAACCGAGAGCCTGATACACTTCTTTAGGGCAAATGGAACCGAGATCACCAGTCGGGAAGTCGATTATCACCAGGCAACGGAAGTTACGGCGCTGTCGAACAACCGTTATGCCGTTTCTGCTGTGACTGATGACTACCAGCTTAAAGTTATCCTCTATGATGATATTGGTAATTATGCAACTGAAATTACTGTTGCCAATATGCTGGCGTCAGACCATTCTCATCCCAGTGTGGTCGCTCTGGACAATGGCAGATTCGCCGTTAACTGGCGTGCAACCAATGGCTCGGATGACGCCATAAACCTGCAAATTTTCAATGGCGACGGTAGCAGTGCTCATGGCCCGGTTGCTTTTGGCGGTCACCCGGCTTCCTGGGGTAACGATACTCAAGTCATAGCACTGGACAATGGCGGCCTGGCCACCACTTACCAGAGTGGCAGCACCTGGTATATCCAGATGTGGAGTTCCAATGCTACGGCCGTGGGTTCCCCCATTGCGGTCAGTGATTCTGGCGTGGTTGCCCTGAACAATATGCAGCTGACTGCCGTTGGCAATGATATTCTGGCTACCTTCCTGGCGGATGATGCGGATGGTTACGGTGTTTACAGCCGACTGTTCAGCAGCAATGGTGCCCCACTGACAGACCCTATTGCGATTAACGATGTCAAAACCGGCCACCAGTATGAACCATCAGTAACCACCCTGGCAGATGGTACAGTGCAGATTGCCTGGATGAGCAACCAGAATGGTGATGCGGATATTTACACCAAGAATCTGTCCTTGGGCCAGCAGGTTGACGAAAATGCCCAGCCTGGCACGATTGTTGGGCAGGTAGCAGGGGCCAGCGATCCCGATGGTGATGCGTTCTTCTACAGCCTGACCGACAGTGCCGATGGCCGGTTTGCTATTGATGCCAGTACCGGGGTCATCAGCGTCGCCAGTGCACTTGATTATGAGACAGCAGCCAGCCATCAGTTGACGGTACGGGTGACTGATCAGACCGGTGGGTTTGATGAGCAGATGTTTGTGGTTTCCCTGGTGAATGACCAGAATGTCGCACCGATATTACTGCAGGATACGGACTACTCGGCAGTGGCTGCCTTTGACTTTGCCGATGGTTCAGGCCAGGTATCGGAAGACCTGACCGAGAATAATCTGGACGTGACCTTTAACAATGGCATTACTCATTCCAACGATGGTGTCAGGCTAAACAGTGCCGGTGGCTCCCTGGGAACCATGGCACTGTCCGGTGATATGACCATCGCTTCGACATTCACTTATCACAGTCACGCTAGCTGGGCAAGGATTGTTGATTTTGGTAATGGCCCCCACGCCGATAATATTGTGATTGCCAGCTCTTCAGAAGGTCGAATTGACGTGGAAGTTTTCCACGGCAATAACAAGGTCGGTTATTTGGCGTTTGATAACTTCTATACCCTTGGAGAAACCTTCCACGTGGCCCTGACGATTGATGCCGATGGCCATATGCACCTTTATAAAAATGGTGTTGAAGTGGCGGACAATCCAAATGGCCAGGGGCCTAACGGGGTGTCACTGACCAGTAACCTGGTGGGACAGAATAACTGGTCCGGGCAAGTCGGCACAGACGGTAGCATCAAAGATCTGATCATTGTTGATCACTTTCTGGATGCAGACCACATCAGCGATCTCTACTCACTGACACAATCAGGCCAAATAGAAGTATTTTTAAATCCTCTACACACTACTGAGGATGCTGCGATCGGTACTGAGGTAGGTCAGGTGCAGGCCGAAGACCCGGAGGGTAATTCGCTGAGCTTCAGCCTGACTGATGATGCCGGTGGTCTGTTCTCCATTGATGCCAGTACCGGGGTTATTCGCGTGGCCGGTGACCTGAATCACACAGTGGCCAGCAGCCATCAGGTAACCGCTCGGGTTACCGATCATCCCGATGGCGCATTCCATGAGAAGCAGTATGAGATCTCAGTGGCAGACAGCAATTTTGCGCCACAATTTTTGCCGGAGGGGGGCTCAGGTGCACTGGTTGCCTATGATTTTGCCCAGGGCTCGGGGGAAGTGGCTGAAGACCTCACTTACCATAATCAGGATTTGACCTTTAATAGTGGCATCAGTCGCTCTGGTGATGGTGTCGCGCTCAACAGTGTCGGCGGTTCCCTGGAGACAATGACCTTGCGGGGTGACATCACCATTGCCTCCACCTTCACCTACCACAGCCACAGCCCCTGGGCGCGACTGGTTGATTTCGGTAATGGTGCCGGTACCGATAATATTCTGATCGCCAGCCCGTCAGAAGGAAGCATAGAGGCCCAGATTTTCCATGGCAATCACATTGTTGGTTCCGTGGCTTTTGATAATTTCTACACGCTGGGGGAAACTTTCCATCTGGCCCTGACGGTTGACGACGACGGTCATTTACATCTCTATAAAAACGGTGTTCAGGTAGCGGATAATCCCAATGGCCAGGGGCCATCCGGAGTAGCACTGACCAGTAACCTGGTGGGTAAGAGTAACTGGTCCCAGGATGCCGCAACGGATGGGACTGTGAAGGATCTGGTTGTGTTCGACCGGTCTCTGGACCCAGACAGTATAAGTGCCCTCTACCAACAAACACAGGCCGGTGAAGTAGAAGCATTCCTGAACATTGCTCTCGATACCATTATCGAAAGCGCACTGCCGGGCACAGTGGTCGGTCGGGCACTGGTCAGTGATGTGGATGGAGACAACCTGACCTTCAGCCTCACTGATGATGCCGGTGGTTTATTTGCCATTAATGCGGCTACCGGTGAAATCACCGTGGCCAGCGCCCTGGACTACGATTCAGCGGCCAGCCATCAGTTAACCGTAAGGGTTGCCGATCCATCCGGTGCCTTCAGCCAGCAGACCTATACAGTCGCCCTGACTGCCTTAACGAAACCGGAGCTGTTGCCGGAGCGGGGTTCTGATGCCCTGGTCGCTTTTGACTTTGCCAACGGTTCCGGCGAAGTTGCCGAAGACCTGTCCGACCATAATCAGGATCTCACCTTCAACAGTGGCATTACCCGCTCTGACGATGGCGTCAGGCTCAATAGTGTCGGTGGCTCATTGGGAGACATAACGCTGAGCGGTGATATGACCATTGCGTCCACCTTTACTTACCACAGCCACTCTCCCTGGGCACGGTTGGTTGATCTGGGCAATGGCCCTGGCACTGATAATATTTTGATCGCCAGCCCATCGGAAGGACGAATAGAGGTTCAGATTTTTCACGGTAACAACATTGTCGGCTCAGTGGCTTATGATAATTTCTACACCCTGGATGAAACTTTCCATCTGGCCTTGACGGTGGATGCTGATGGCCATATGCATCTGTACAAGAATGGCGTTGAAGTGGCTGACAATCCCAATGGTCAGGGGCCTGCGGGGGTGACACTGAGCAGCAACCTGGTGGGTCAAAGCAACTGGCCTCAGGACACGGCTACCGACGGTACTGTGAAAGATCTGATTATCCTGGACCGGTCACTGGACCCGGGCAGCATCAGTGATCTCTTCGGTCAGACGCAATCCGGCCATATTGAAGCATTTCTGGCCTCTGCAGATATTGTTGAAAGTGCCCTGCCAGGAGACGTCGTTGGCCAGATGCAGGCCAGCGACCCAGCCGGTGAGGAGCTTACCTTCAGCCTGACCAATAATGCCGGTGGCCTATTCTCCATTGATGCCGCTACCGGGGAGATCAGTCTCGCTGGAACTCTCGATTATGAGACCGCCACCAGTCACCAGTTGACCGTCAGGGCTACAAATTCATCCGGCGGATTCAGTGAACAGCCTTATGTTGTGTCCGTGACAGATGTCGCAGAATTACTACCCGTGCATGAAGCAAATGATGCATTGGCCGCCATTGACTTTACCACCGGTTCCGGTGACAAGGCGGCAAGCCTTACCAGCAATGGTCAGGTTGTGACCTTCTACAGTGCCATTACTCATTTCAACCATGATGGCGTCAGCTTCAACGGTGCCGGTGGCTACCTGGGAACCATGACACTGTCCGATGATATAACCATTGCTTCGACCTTTACCTATGACAGTCACACTAACTGGGCCAGGATCATTGATTTTGGTAATGGCCCCGGCACCGATAATATCCTGATTGCCAGCCCTACAGAAGGTCGCATCGAGGCGCAAATTTTCCACGGCAACACCATAGTCGGGTCTGTGGCGTTTGATAACTTCTATACCCTTGGAGAAACTTTCCACATGGCCCTGACGGTTGATGCCGATGGCCACATGCACCTGTATAAAAATGGCGTTGAAGTGGCGGACAATCCAAATGGCCAGGGGCCTTCCGGGGTGTCTCTGACCAGCAACCTGGTGGGACAGAGTAACTGGGGGGCCGTGGATGCTAACACCGATGGTACAATGAAAGACTTGGTGGTTCTGGACAGGTCTCTGGACCCCAATAGTATCAGTGACCTCTACGGTCAGGCTCAGTCCGGCGATATTGGGTCATTTTTAAACTCCCTGGAGATGATCGGTACCGATAGTGCGGATATCATCAAAGCGGACAGTGACAGCAACACTCTGCTGGGTGAAGCGGGTGACGACATTCTCTTTGGTGGAGCCGGTAATGACACGCTAACCGGGGGTACGGGTTCTGATACCTTTACCTGGGAAGCACCTGACCTTGGTACAGCTGCGGCACCTGCAGAAGATGTCATCACTGACTTCCATCTGGGGCAGGGAGGTGATGTTATTCACCTGGACGATATCCTGCCCAGTGATCACGGGGATCTGGATCAGTATCTGGCCCTGAATTTTGACAACGGCGATACCACGCTTGAAATAACACCACAGGTGGGCGGAGATATCACTCAGAAGATCAGGCTGGAAGGTGTTGACATGTCCGTACTGGGCAACACCGATGCCGAGATTATCAACAATCTGATTAATAACGGTAATCTCAGCCTGGATTGAGTTTTGTCCTTTTGCTGATAGAAATATATTCAAAGGTCTCAGGCGTTTGCACCATCCCGGCTCTAGCCGGGTTCAAATCCACATACGCCAAGCAGGTAAGTAGAGCAGCTTTGTTTTTCAAATTGGTTGGGGTTCAAAAATATGTCTTGCAGGATTAAACGACTTTTGACGTTCAGCCACTATTCAATCACGGATATTTCCTTAAAGATGGGATTTCATGAAGCGACTAATATGATCCGGTTTTTCCGCAGGCATACTCGATTATTGCCGAAGGAATTTCGGCAGGTCCGTCGTCAGAATGACGATTAATACGCGGGTAACCAGAAAGGAATTCTAACCCGAATATTTCATAAATATTTATTACAGCGGTGCATTTCTTCTTGCCACTGGCTTAATTTGCTTATTAACCACTGGATGCTGCCAGCGGCGCTAAAATATTTTAATCTTTAAGGGCTGTCAAAGCACTTTCAATATTATTGATCTACACCTATTATAGGTAGCTACTGTCGTATGGTATTATCACCGCCTTCATAGATGAGGCAGTAATGAACAATATTGACGGTCGCAGGCTTTCAGACTCCCTTAGGGAAGAAATTCGATT
>NZ_JAGHQV010000091.1:0-8147 GCF_017744175.1 Thalassotalea sp. G20_0
GGCCAGAGGCATTGAGACCTCACCCCAAAGGCCGGTCTCTTTATTAAGAGAATGGAAGCATTACTCTTTAGTCATGATGGAAAACTTATCCTTGCAAAGCGGGGCGGACCATATATGACCCCGGTTTTTTGACCCCGGTTTTTGATTTTTGTTATGAAAAGGTACCTATGTAGTTAAGTTCATCCTTGTAGGCAATTATTGGTTCATAAAGTTGATGATAACCACTGCCAACGGCACCTGAAAACTGTATTAAGTTTGGTCTTCTATTACCAATACTTAATATATGATCTATTGCAATGCCAGGATAAGGGTCAATGAAAACTATATCTTGTATACCTAACTGGTAAGCTTTCTTTGCACATAGTTCACAAGGGCTTGCTGTTGTAAATAACTTACCGCCATTGATACCAGTGCTTCCATACTTTGACAGTTGTAAAAAAGCATTTTCTTCTGCATGTAATGAACGAGTGTGTACTTGATTTCCTTTATCGTCTATTTTGTTTTTCATATCCTTAAAACAATATGACAAGTTTTTTCCTGCCAAAGCTTCTTGGTTTTCAATTGCAGCAAGCTGTATTTTTGCTTCTGTTCTAAATTTAAGATCATTCCTTTCATATTGACTATATGTGATTTCATCAAAACCATATATTAACCCATTCAAAGATCTAAGGTTACATGGGACTTGCCCTTTCGCAACATCGTTCCAGCCAATGGCTTTTATAGAGTAATCTGAGTCTGTTACAACAGCACCAACTTGTCTAGATATACAGCCTGAGTTGCTTTTTGCAGTGTATGCAATTTGCATCACTCGTTCTATCGACGTTGGAGTGACCAAACCGGGATGAAGCATCAAAGCAAAATACCAGGCTAACTGAGATTTTAATATATTATGGTTGTCGATCTCATTTCTTGGGTTGAAAAGATGGACATCGGAAATCTCAATGCAACGCTTTACATTTTGACTTACGAAATCTGAATTATCTATTTGGGTTTTACCCGACTCTCTTCTTTCTAAATTATCGATATCGTCGACTGAGAGCTTATGAATATGTTGAAGGTATGTTTTTCTATCTTCATTTGGAGCATTAATTGATATTAGATAAAATGCGGCATACCTTTCTTTGAAAAATTTGGCTTCGTATGGATTTCTGATTGCATCAATAACGATAAATGCCTTATCTTTTATTTTTCTTATTACCTTAATAATTCTATTAATGGTTTCAGGTAGGTGAAAAACTGATTCGGGATTAAAATCGGTGTTTTTGTAACTTGCCTGTACTTTTCCTATTCTCCTTATAGAGTTTCCCGCAGATTGATATACTCTGATATAAAGTTCGTTATCAAGCTCTTTTAGCTCAGATTTAAAATCCTCTGTAAATTTCCTGGTAAGTCTCATGAATGAAAGAAATTTACTTAATTCATACTTATCTAAATTATCATTGTTTTCATGGTGTATTAATTTTCTTAACAACCTGTCAAACTTCTTGTTTAGATAGTTTTTTGAAAAGCTTCCTTTTTCTAGCTTTTCTTTTATATCAGTTTTTTTAATTTTTATTTTACTTGTTATTGTTGTTGACGCTTCCTCAATGAAATTAACTGCCTCATTTATACCTAATAATAAAATATAAGCAGATATTAGATCACTGACTTTTATTGAATAGAACGGTGAAAACTTCTCTTCCGAAAAACTGGAAAGTATTTCGTATCTATTTACATTAAGACCATTGTAAAATTCATGGCCATTATAATTAATTTCTGTAACTTTTGGGAAATTAGGATTTTGACTCTCTAGAATGTTTGCTGCAGTTGTACAGCCTGATCCAGTTCTGCCAGTTAAGCCAATTAATACAAACTTACCCCTTTCCATGAATAAGTTCGAAATCATCTTATTACTAGTATTTGACAATTATTCCTCTCCTTAAATGATATCGCTTTTAACCGAGGCCTCACGCCCCACCCCAGTTTTATATTCATCTTGCTGCCAATTCTGGCGTGCCTAAGTATCGAAATACCTGTTTGGCAATGCTTTTGTCAGGGTAGAATTACCACTCAGGTGACAGGTGCTGTAGGCAGTGCCTTGAAACCTTGCTCAGCTCTGACCTCTTGAATTAATTCAATATTAAAACCTAACTGGGTATTCCGGAAGCATTTGGCGGCTGATTCAAATAATCCAAGAAATCTTTATAAGCTCCTCAGCTACTATACTGCCGCCTCACCCAATCCTGATAACTCCCATCCATAACCCCCCGCCACCAGACTTCATTATCCAGATACCAGCGCAACGTCTTTCGAATGCCCGTCTCAAAAGACTCCGCAGGTTCATACCCTAATTCCCGGCGAGACTTAGCCGCATCAATCGCATAACGCCGATCATGCCCCGGCCGATCCTTCACAAAAGTAATCAACTCTTCAGCAACACCCGCAGCCGCTTTAGTGGCATTGGGGAAACGTTTAGCCAGCTCACCATCAGCCGCAAACGCCTCATTCACCAACTGGCAAACCAGCTTAACAATATCGATATTCTGCCACTCATTATGCCCACCGATATTGTAGTTCTCCCCCACCTTGCCGTTATTCAACACCAGCTCAATCCCCCGGGCATGGTCTTCAACAAACAGCCAGTCCCGCACCTGTTTACCATCGCCGTATATCGGTAACGGCTTGTCTTCCAGAATATTGGTAATCACCAGCGGAATCAGCTTTTCCGGGAAATGGTAAGGCCCATAATTGTTAGAGCAATTACTGATGGTAGTCTGCAACCCATAGGTTTCCTGATAAGCCCGAACCAGATGATCACTGGAAGCCTTGCTCGCCGCATAGGGCGAATTCGGCGCATAAGCCGTGGTTTCGGTAAACGGCGGATCATTCTCCGCCAGCGTGCCGTAAACCTCATCGGTAGAAACGTGGTGGAAACGATGGTCGGCAACACCAGCATCCAGCCAAACCTGCCTGGCCGCTTTCAATAAACTGTGGGTACCGAGAATATTGGTTTCTAAAAAGGCATCCGGCTCCGTGATGGAACGGTCCACATGGGACTCCGCCGCAAAATGCACAATAGTATTAATGCCATGATGCCTAAGCAGTTCCGCAACCAGGTCAGTATGTAAAATATCACCGTGGACAAACTCAAAATTAGCCAGCCCGTTCACCGGCTCAAGGTTTGCCAGGTTACCCGCATAGGTCAGGGCATCCAGCACCAGCACTTTATAATCGGGATATCGGTTCAGCCAGTAATGAACAAAATTGGCACCGATAAAACCGGCACCACCAGTCACCAGAAGAGATTTCATGGAAAGTTCCAGAAGAAGAAAGCAAAACAAAAAAGCGGGAAAAGAAAATCAGGGAGGGAATTAACTAACGTCAGCCACAAAGCTCTGCCAGCATACTGCGCAACGCTACCCGCCAATGGACTTTGGGCGCCGCCAGTTCTGTCCATGAAGACGTTTTATCCAGAACACTATAGGCTGGCCGTTTGGCTGGCGTCGGGTAGTCAATGGTCTCAATAGGGTTCACCGGAATCGCTTTATCCAGCAATCCCAGTTGCAGCGCCTCTTCCTGAATCGCCACGGCAAAGTCATACCAGCTGGCCACACCGGCATCGGTATAATGATGCACAGCTGTTTGTACGCTGCCTTCCAGCAAATGGACAGCACCCTTCCACACACATTGCGCCAGGTGATTAGCCCAGGTCGGTGAGCCCACCTGGTCAGCCACCACGCCCAGCTGTTCCTTTTCCTGCATCAGCCGGAGCATGGATTTGAGAAAATTATGACCGTGGGCGGAATAAACCCAGGCGGTGCGAATAATCAGGCTGCTCTGTGGCAATAGTTCACGGACATGGTTCTCACCCTCCAGCTTGGTGTGACCGTACACACTGAGCGGCAAGGGCTGATCATCCGCACGGTAGGGGGTGGATTGACCACCACTAAAGACAAAATCAGTAGACACCTGCACCATGGGGATCTTGCTGGCGGCACAGGCTTTGGCCAACAGCTGCGCACCGGTGGCATTGACTGCCCGTGCGGTATCCACATCCATCTCTGCCTTGTCAACCGCCGTATACGCCGCCGCATTGATCACTACGGCAGGCATCGACTTTCTGAAAAAAGCCTGAATGGCGGCCTTACTGGTGATATCCAGATCCCGGTAGTCGGTACAGAATAATGTGGCAAACTCCGGCGCTGTTCTCTGCAGTTCGTAGCCCAGCTGGCCATCGGCACCGGTGATTAATACATGGGTCATGGAGCGTAGTCCCCGTTGACAAAGCCACCGGCTGCCTGCAACCGGACACCAGCCTGATCTTTTGCCGAGAGTTGTGGCGCTACACCATCAACCAGGGGCCAGTCAATCGCCAGGTCGGGGTCATCCCAACGGATGCTGACCTCATGCTCTGGCGCATAGTAGTCAGTGCACTTGTAAATAAAATGGGCCGTGGCACTGATCACATAAAACCCATGGGCAAAGCCTGCCGGTACCCAGAACATGCGCTTGTTCTCACCGGAAAGAGCAAGCCCGAAATGCTGGCCAAAGGTTTCGGAATCTTTACGAAGGTCCACCGCTACATCATAAACTTCACCCCCAATCACCCGCACCAGCTTGCCCTGGGTGCATTGCTTTTGAAAATGTAGGCCTCGGAGAATGCCCCGGGCAGAAAAGCTATGGTTATCCTGAACAAACCCTGTGGGCAAACCCAGCTCGGCAAATGCCCGCTCCTGGTAGGTTTCCATAAAGAAGCCACGGTCATCGCCAAAGACTTTGGGTTCGATAATTAACAGGTCTTTAATGGGCGTTTCGATAATATTCATAGTGGATACACCTCAGTAATCACCTGCAACAGGTACTCTCCATAACCGCTTTTACGCAGTGGCGCGGCAGTCTCCATTACCTGTTCGGCGGTGATCCATCCCTGACGGAAGGCGATTTCCTCTGGGCAGGCAATTTTAAGGCCGGTACGTTCTTCGACGGTTTGGATAAAACTGGCGGCATCCAGCAGGCTGCCGTGGGTGCCGGTATCCAGCCAGCAGGTGCCTCGGCTTAACTTTTCGACGTAGAGTTCATCTCGTTGCAGGTAGCAATCGATGACTGAGGTGATTTCCAGTTCGCCTCGTGCAGAAGGTTTTACATCCCGGGCGAACATGGCTACTTTTTTATCGAAGAAGTAGAGGCCGGTTACTGCGTAGGGTGACGTTGGGTTTTCTGGTTTTTCTTCGATGGATATTACTTTTCCTGTGTCGTCAAACTCAACTACGCCGTAGGCTGATGGGTTTTTAACGTGGTAGCAGAATACTGTGGCTCCGTCTTTGCGCTTATCGGCAGACTGCAGCATGTGGGCGAAGTTGAAGCCGTAGAACAGGTTGTCACCCAGTACCATGGCGCATTCATGGCCATCGATAAAATCGGCGCCGATGGTGAAGGCTTGGGCTAAGCCTTTTGGCTCCTCCTGAACCGCATATTCAAAATGAATTCCCCATTGGTGGCCATCGCCCAGTAGCTCTTTGAAGCGTGGTTGTTCTGCTGGTGTGGTGATAATCAGGGTTTCGCGGATGCCCGCCAGCATCAGGGTGGAGATGGGGTAGTAGATCATCGGTTTATCATAAACCGGCATCAGCTGTTTACTGACTGCCTGGGTTAATGGATAAAGACGGGTACCGGACCCGCCAGCCAGAATAATTCCTTTTCGGGTGGTTGAGTGTTTATTCATGCGTAGGGTTTAACCTGATAACAAAGAGAAAAGCAAAAATAGGAGGGGGCGCGCTATGGTAATGCTGGAAATTAGAGGGAATTAATCATTTGCTACAAATAACATCTAGATATTGGTTAGCAACAATCTCCCAAGTGTAACGGCGCTGCGCAATTTCAAGCATAATGGCTCCAGGGTTTCCGCTTGTTGCAGATAACCGGTCTGTAGCTGCAATCAGCTCTTCTGCATTACGAAAATAAATAGCCTTGTCTTCGGTAGTCGCCCGGTTGTAGTTACAGTCAAAGGCAATCAACGGTTTGGCAAAATGCATAATCTCAACCAGTGAAGGATTCGTACCCCCGGCAGAGTGGCCATGAATGTAATAGCTGCATCGGGCTCGTAGCTTGAATAATTGTTCTACATCATAGATGGGGTCAATTAACTCAATATTTGAATAGTCAGAGTATTGAAGTTTTAGTGACTTGCCATAGTCACTGTTATTCCAGTTACCCACAAATTTAAGAGGCTTGCCAGACTGGGCAAAAGCCTCCAGGGCAATATGTACATTATTTTCAGGTTCAATCCGGCACAGGGAGAAAGCATAACCTTCATCGGGTTCTCTTGATAAACGGTCTGCTACATTAGCAACGGCATGGTCGCCACCATAGGCAATCACTACCGAATCTACCCCATATTCCTGTTTTACGTAGTCGGCAATGGCTTGGTTATCGGCGATAACGACATCCGAATAGCGGACTGCTAATTTTTCAGAGAGTTTCAGGAATGATTTGGCTAGGGTATTCCATTTATCACGTTTCCATTCCAGGCCGTCGATATTGGTGATAATTTTATGTTTATAAAAAAGGCGGAGGATGGGGAGGATAATACAGCCGGAAACTCCCAAAACTAAAAGGGTCTTGGATTTTCTGATAAAAACAGCATGAATCAACGAGCAGATGTCATAAATAATACTGCTGACACCATTGGCATTGAATGGGATGTAATGGAGAGTGGCATTTTTGTATGTTGCCTTTTTCTCTTTGTAGGTTTTGGAAGAGCAGTAGACTTCGTAGGTGGTGTTGTTGCGACGGTGGTTAACCAGGTTTTCAACTAGTGTTTCGAAGCCTCCGTAGCAGGCTGGGAGGCCGACGGTGCCAATAATGTTAACAAGGCTCATTTTGGAAAATTTCTAATATGGATGATTTGAACTTTGAAGGTGAAAAGAACTTTGATTTCTCTTTTGCACTTAATGCCATGGATGACCAAAAAGGGAAATTATCTGATAAAAAATTCAACTTTTCACAAATAAGGTTAGTGTTCTTAGAGTCTATGCAGTAGCCATTTATTTCATGATCGACTATTTCAACAGGCCCACCAATGGTAGGTGAAACTACAGGGCAATAACAAGCCATTCCTTCTAAAAGGGTTAGTCCAAATGTTTCAATCCAGCGATCTTTGTCAGATAAGTTGAGAACGCAAAAGGCATCTTGATAATAGGTAATAATTTTATTTGGCCTTGAAATTACATCTAGATTCTTTGGGAGTACAATACCAGAAAAATAATTGGCCACAGCATTATCATCATCATTGACAATTAACTTGAATTTCAATCTTGAGTCATTTAATTGCTTAGCAATGGTGAGAAACTCTGGAATCCCCTTGTAATCCTTGAGAGAACAGGCCATAACTACCTGACCATTGTCCCATTTTTTATGCAGCCTGTTCTCATCACAAAAAAAATCAAAATAATCAGGGCTTACTGAATTGTAAATAATGTGATTTTTTACCTTATTGGAGAAAGGCTCTAATTTACTTAGGAAGCGTGAAACATAAATGATTTCAGTAGCACAATGAGATATAATAAACCTCAGCATTTTTTTTAAAGGCAATGGTGATATTGATGTTTCGTGAACATACACAATAGATTTTACCTTAAGCAGCTTGGATACTAAAAGAGCTCCAAAAGGTAGCATTGTGTTAACAACAATGACAGGTGTATTAGTTAATCGAGTTCCTCTAATGATTTTTAGAAGCTTAAAAAATAAACAGAACTGACTTAAGGTGTAATAAAATAAAGTGCCAATTTTGTTTTCCCCACGCCGATAGAAATAAGATCGTTTTTCATAATTTAGATCCGATAGAAAGCCATGACTAGCATTACCTAAAATAATAGAAAAAGAACAATTATTTTCATGAAGATAAGATGCTACATCCGATAAAACTTTTGGGCTACCACTATAGTCGTCATAAAGATGTACAAGTAAAAAATGTTGAGCACTCATACGGAGCCTGTAATTAATTATTGATATCAAAACTGCTAGAAAACCAATTATTTAATACTATAACGTGAGTTCGACGCAAAAAAGACAAGGAGCCCCTGATCAATAGCTATCTTTCGGATACCAGACCATAGACAGCTAACCGGAGGCTCCATGTCTATGACTAGTGTATTCTGTGATATTGATGA
>NZ_JAGHQV010000092.1:0-7758 GCF_017744175.1 Thalassotalea sp. G20_0
CCTTACGAATCAGTGGCAGTGCCGTTTGCTCGCATTCACTGCATAGGCGTTGATCAAGACTTGTTTCACTCTGCTCATCAAGGTGTCGGGTGATGCATCCCAGGTGGAAAACGTGACCTTGTGGTTTGCAAGAGGTTTCCACCAGTGAGTGTCCACCAAATTGCCCTCTGATATGTTCGTCATTTATACAGATAGAAGAACAGTTAAAGCGAACATCTGCCCCGTTTACACCGACACTATTCATTACTTTAGCCCGCTATTTGACTCAAAACTTCGAGTAGGACAAAAAATCAGCAGGGTAAGTTCCACAAAAAACAGAATTTTTTTAACAAGACGTATGTCGTTAAATCCAAAAGTCAGGTACGTGACCGATTTTCACAAGAAACACAAGATATACAATACAGTGAACGTTTATCCGAAAGAACGTAAGAAAAGAAGAAAATCCAAGGCAGTGAACGTTTATCCGGAAGAACGGAAGAAAAGAATAAAATCAGGGGGAGGTCTTTCATTTTTCATAATACTTGTCGTTTATAGTGATAGACAAAATATTTGCCCAATGAAAGGCCTGACCCCAGCTTTTGACCCCAGCTTTGTGAGCTTTGAACATGGAAAACTATCTGGATGATAATGTCCGGCGTTTTATTGCCAGCCGTGCAGGCATTCACACCTGTTCCAGCCCTGACCATAAAGACTGCAATACTGACCGGCAAAATGGGATTCCCCGTGGCATCCATAATAGCTTCCATGATCTCAGGCAAGTCCGGGTGCCAACAGGGATGACCCGGCTGGAAAAGATGCAATGTCGCCAGGGTTTCAGTCTGCTCAGCATGGCAACACAAGAGGCCATCGCCGAAGAGGTGCAACGACTGCAATCCGAAGGGATACTTATGAGCCTTGGCACATTAACCCAGCAAACCCTGAAATCACCCCTGGCAAAACAAGTGCTTGAGCCTTGAGCAAAGAGGGTTTGCGGTGATCAGTGAGAAGCGCTTCAGGGGGTATGACGACACTGGCAAGGTAAACCTGCAGGAAATGCTGGTGCCCATTCCTGTGGGTTCTGTCAGTTTATGATGCTTTTGTTTAGCCATGAAGGTATTTGGTTTGAATGATGCACGCAATGTCACCATTGGACAGACTGTGGTCGCAATGATCATCAATGGTCTTCATTTGTTTCTCTTCCTTTTTTACGTTTTGGTTTGCCGGTTTGCTCTTCTGAATGTTCTTCGGCGGTTAAGTGAAAGTAATCTGAGGGTTGCCTTCCTTTATCGGTAGTCATGTGTGCCTCATCTGCCCGCCTTCTTTTAAGCGCTGCAGAGGCACGCCCCGGCAGCTGGGTGGCTACCCTGGTCTTTATGTGATCAATACATCGTTTCATGGAATCCCGGTTCCCAAGCTCGCTAACAGGGATTTCAATGACCTCAAATCCTGATTTTTGCAGCAGTGCGATTTTAAGCAGTGTCGAGCCATTCCTGGTTTTGAAATCACCACCCACGTAATGCGACGGTCCCTGAACTTCAATCACAATGTTGTGATCTGGCAGTAGCAGGTTTACCGGATGTAATGTGTTCAGACTTTTTTCTTTTTCAATCCTCAAAGAGGGAATGCGTGATTTGAGTTGATCGTGGAAAGCGGTTTGAGTTTTTGACATGGTTGTCCGGTAATGGTGGGGGACGAATGGACAAGGTTTCCCAAGCCAACTTGCGGCCATGGCAATGATGGATTGCTCTCCTTCATTGTCCGGGAATGTATTTTCCATGCGGGTAAACAGGTCATCCATGTGCTTTTCAAACACGTTATTTTTATTGGCATTGGGGACCAGAGACAACCTGGCACAGCATGCCATTACTCCCCAGAGAGACATTAATATGTCTTGCTGAGAGAGCTGAGGGTTTTCACTGATTTGGCAGACAAGCGATTCGAACGTAGAGGTAACCACGTTCAGCTCAACGAATTCACCCAGTTTCGCTATGGCCCACAGCAGGTTGGCGATAGCCTGAGGAATAAATTGGTCTTTCTGTGCGTTCACGTGGGGCAACAGCACGGCCACGGCCTCGTTGAGATCTGGTGTCAACTCTTGCCTGTTGTCTACCAGTTTTGCCATGGCCCACAGCAGGTTGGCTATATGCTGAGGAATAAATTGGTCTTTATGGGCGTTCACGTAGGGTAACAGCACGGCCACGGCCTTGTTGAGCCCTGGTGTCCGCACCTGCCCATTGTCCACCAGTTTCGCCATGGCCCACAGCAGGTTGGCTATATTCTGAGGAATAAATTGGTCTTTATGTGCGTTCACGTAGGGTAACAGCACGGCCACGGCCTCGTTGAGCCCTGGTGTCCGCACCTGCCCATTGTCCACCAGTTTCGCCATGGCCCACAGCAGGTTGGCGATATGCTGAGGACTAAATTGGTCTTTCTGTGCGTTCACGTAGGGCAACAGCACGGCCACGGCCTTGTTGAGATCTGGTGTCTGCTCTTGCCTGTTGTCCACCAGTTTTGCCATGGCCCACAGCAGGTTGGCTATATGCTGAGGAATAAATTGGTCTTTCTGTGCGTTCACGCAGGGTAACAGCCCGGCCACGGCCTCGTTGAGCCCTGGTGTTTGCACCTGCCCGTTGTCCACCAGTTTCGCTATGGCCCACAGCAGGTTGGTGATTTCCTGTGGTTTAAAGTTAGCTTTCTGTGCGTTTACGTGGGGCAACAGCGCGGCCACGGCTTCTTTGAACTCAGGTGTTTGCTTCTGCCCATTGTCCACCAGTTTCGCCATGGCCCACAGCAGGTTGGTGATTTCCTGTGGTTTAAAGTTAGCTTTCCGTGCGTTTACGTGGGGCAACAGCGCGGCCACGGCCTCTGTGAACTTTGGTGTCCGCACCTGCCCGTTTTCCACCAGTTTCGCCATGGCCCACAGCAGGTTGGCGATAGCCTGAGGAATAAATTGGTCTTTTTGTGCGTCCACTTGGGGCAACAGCGCGGCCACGGCCTCTGTGAACTCTGGTGTCCACTCATGGCCATAGTCCACCAGTTTCGCCATGGCCCACAGCAGGTTGGTGATTTCCTGTGGTTTAAAATTAGCTTTCTGTGCGTTTACGTGGAGCAACAGCACGGCCACAGCCTCTTTGAACTCTGGTGTCTGCTCCTGGCCGTTGTCTGCCAGTTTCGCCATGGCCCACAGCAGGTTGGCGATTTCCTGAGGTTTAAAGTTAGCTTTCTGTGTGTTTACGTGGGACAACAGCACGGCCACAGCCTCTTTGAACTCTGGTGTCTGCGCCTGGCCGTTGTCTGCCAGTTTCGCCATGGCCCACAGCAGGTTGGCGATTTCCTGAGGTTTAAAGTTAACTTTCTGTGCGTTTACGTGGGGCAACAGTGCGGCCACGGCCTCTTTGAACTCAGGTGTTTGCTTCTGCCCATTGTCCACCAGTTTCGCCATGGCCCACAGCAGGTTGGCGACAGCCCGGGGAATAAATTGGTCTTTCTGTGCGTTCACCCGGGGAAGCAGTGCGGTCACGGCCTCTTTGAGCCCTGGTATCCGCTCCAGCCCGTTGTCCACCAGTTTCGCCATGGCCCACAGCAGGTTGGTGATTTCCTGTGGTTTAAAGTTAGCTTTAGGTGCGTTTACGTGAGGCAACAGCACGGCCACAGCCTCTTTGAACTCAGGTGTCAACACCTGCCCGTTGTCCGCCAGTTTCGCCATGGCCCACAGCAGGCTGGCGATTTCCCGTGGTTTAAAGTTGGTTTTCTGTGCGTTCACCCGGGGAAGCAGTGCGGTCACGGCCTCTTTGAGCCTTGGTGTCCACTCCTGCACGTTGCCCGGCAGTTTCGCCATGGCCCATAGCAGGGTGGTGGTAGCCTGAGGAATAAATTGGTCTTTATGTACGCCCACTTGGGGCAACAGCGCGGCCACGACCTCTGTGAACTCTGGTGTCCGCACCTGCCCGTTTTCCACCAGTTTCGCCATGGCCCACAGCAGGCTGGCGATTTCCTGAGGTTTAAAGTTAGCTTTCTGTGCGTTTACGTGGGACAACAGCACGGCCACAGCCTCTTTGATCTCTGGTGTCTGCTCCTGGCCGTTGTCTGCCAGTTTCGTCATGGCCCACAGCAGGTTGGCGATTTCCTGAGGTTTAAAGTTAACTTTCTGTGCGTTTACGTGGGGCAACAGCGCGGCCACGGCCTCTTTGAGCTCAGGTGTTTGCTTCTGCCCATTGTCCACCAGTTTCGCCATGGCCCACAGCAGGTTGGCGATTTCCTGTGGTTTAAAGTTAGCTTTCTGTGCGTTTACTTGAGGTAACAGCGCGGCCAAAGCCTCTGTCAACTCTGGTGTCAGCTCCTGCCCGTTGTCCACCAGTTTCGCCATGGCCCACAGCAGGTTGGCGATACCCTGAGCAATAAATTGGTCTTTCTGTGCGTTCACATTGGGCAACAGTGCGGCCACGGCCTTTTTGAGCCCTGGTGTCAGCTCCTGCCCGTTGTCCACCAGTTTCGCCATGGCCCACAGCAGGTTGGCGATTTGCTGGGTGTCAATATCCCTGGCCCCAGGTTTTTGGTGGCACTTGAATACTATTGCATCAAGAAGCGTTGACAATAAGGCAGCTTGAGTAAGCTTGACACGCTCATCCATGGGGTGATGAGGGGTAAAAACACCGGCTGAAGTAAATGAATGAAGTGTTGTCGCCAGGCTTCGCCAATTCCAGCTCCGTGTTACTGTAAAATTTTGTAGAAAACGCATCAGCTGGCTTTGTTCCGCTCGATTTAACGGTCTTTTAGAAGCTGACGCGTATTTTTTAATGGTAATGGCAAATTGACCATGATTTCTCCCATCATAGCGATGAGCGAAACGATCAGATTTACTCAACAGATCATCCATTATTTCTGGGTTGACAAGGGCATTAAAATCTTGAGCAGGGGTTACTGAACGACACTGTAGATATTGAGAAGTGTATGCGCCAGAAGAAGGGTAAAATTCATTACGCCACGGGATAGTGCGATAAGGATTATCCCACTGTCTTACTGTGTCATGTCTATATCGCCCAAGCCTTGAAGAAGCGGCTTGGTTATCCGGTTGGTTGTAATAATTACCTGGCCTGGCGTTAGCAGCAGGGGTTCTATGCATAATTATATTTCATTAATTCAGGAAAATATAATAAAGCAGACCGCTGTTCTGTGCAGAGGTTCATTTTTCTGTGATATCTAAACTAAATAATTGTTCTGAAATAATTCCGACATTTCGCCTATGATAAAGAGCTACAAATACCTGCCTGATGTTCTGTTTTGGATAAATCGCTGAAGCACTAATCGCGGCTTATATGTTTGATTCCGGCTAAAAAGGGAGGGCCTGCCCGACGAATCTGGTCCACCGGAATACTGAGTATTCTGGCGATACCGTCTATTGATACAGCATCTTCAGTAATCACTCCTGCCGCTTTGTAACTTTGATAATGACCCGGTTGTGATAATGCATCAGCAGCCCGGACTTCAGCGCTGTGCCACCATTGGGAAAGGTAACTGTCTTCCGGTATTTTGCATTGACAGCAAGTCAGGGGTGTTGATTCCCATGGGTGAGAGGTTGTCGCGAAAGGTAGGCCTAAGGTGTTCCTCTTGTGCCGGTTTGAACTTTACTCAAATTCATCTTGTCTAATAGTACGGATTATCCGGACTGCTTCCGGGTGTATTCAACAAATTATGGTTATTTACTCCAAGCAGGAGACTAAAAACAATGGCAATGCCTATATCAACTTCCTTAAATGTTGCTTCTTCTTCCGGGCCAGTTTCAGGACACCCTCCCCACACCACCACACCCGCCGCGGCACAACAGGGCCAGATGGCAGGTTACGAAGTAGAACAAACAGAAGTAGAACAAACAATAGTACCTTCATGGCGGGCCTTACCCCGGACTTCAGGAGATGGGCAAACACTACCGCCTGCCACCGCGCCGGTAATAGAGAGACAGGTTTCCAGCACCAGTGATCCATCCGGGGCGGCCAGCTTGCCTGAAAGACCGGCCGAAGCGCAGCCAATGGAAAACCAGTCCATAAATGACCAGAGCCTGAGAATCAGTATTGATCGGGCGGATTATGCCAACGGTTTACGTTGTGGAGCCACCATACCTGAAGAGCAGGTCCGGGAGGTGATGGGCCACCTCCAAAAGATGGACAAACAGGGCAATTTACCTGAATTTGCTGACGCAATAACCTTCCTGAGGATACCCTGCCTGAGACAGGGCTGGTCAGGTCCCAGCGATGACCAGGCTGTCAAGGACAATCCCATCAATCTGCAAACGTTGGATTACCTGGCCAAGAGGCATTCAGGCAAAGGCATAATAAACGATGCTGCTCATGTGGAATGCTGTGTTATGGAACTCTTGAATAAACTCCTGCTGAAAGAGCATTGGAAAGGCAATGACCCGGCGGAGGAAAAACTTTTAGATCTATTGATTCGTTGCAATGACATGAAATTTCAACCCGGACACTGAAATTACATACTCTTTGCCCTTGCCAAAAATCCTCCATCGTAGGCAGGGAAAACCCACCGGCTCACTCCGCTGTCATCCTGCACAGGGAATGACAGCGGAGTAAAACAACCGGCTTTCTGCCATGCGGAACTTATTCCACGACAATTCCTTAGTTGCACTGGCCCTGTCGGCGTCTTTGCCCAAGGAAAATGAACAACAGCAGAATAAAGGCGGGTATCCAGGTCAGTTGTTTTGGCAGTCGCTCTGCCGGAACTTCCATACGATAAATCTGCCAGTCAAAATCAATACCGGCCTGCTGGGCCTCGCAGTTGAAGTCAACCATATCGATGGTCAGGTCATCCCCATCAACCAGAACCTCCAGCCCCATGTGGCGGAACCGGTCATCAGCCGTGGCCTGGTCACCAGCGGGGAGAATAACCATCTGATTAACCGGTTTACCTTCCAGGGTTTCTCCTGCTACCCACAGGCGTGCATCAGCCTGGTCCGGCAGTGCTTCAACGTGGGCAACAATGTTACGGCCTTCATGGGTTTCATAGGGAGGGTAAATCCTGTCCCACCAGAAGTCTGGCCTGAACAGGGTAAAGGCGATCAGCAGCATGCCCAGGGTAGCATGCGTTTTGTACCAACCAAAACGATTGAGCAGCAGGATATTCAGAGCCTGCACAGAGTCAGGCAGTGGCCAGAAGAACAGCGTTGGGTAACCAGGTCAGGGGGTGTTAATGGAATACGGAGTCATTATTCCAAAGGGAATATCCTATATCCGTAAACAGATCCCACTGGTTCTGGAAGATGCTGAAAACGGTTTAACAGTGCTGTTTCGTGAACTCCTCAGTGAACTGTATGAAGAAATGGCACATCTGGATAAGCGAATCGAAAAGCTTGAGCATAAGCTCGAAACCATTGCAGCCAATAATGAAGCCAGCAGACTTTTGCTCACCATACCCGGCATTGGGTTGCTCAGTGCTACGGCACTGTTTACTGCGATTGGTGATATATCAGCATTTAAGAATGGCCGGGAAATGGCAGCCTGGCTTTTCAGGTAAGCGCCACTTTAACCTGCGTATGTTGCCATTTTAACCGTAAAATACTTATGTCATGACAACTGGTTTATCCTTGTAGGAACTCTTCAAGCCAGTCATGGTGGTTGTTGACCCGTTCTGACCCGGTCGCAAATAAATCAGAATCCGATTCCCAAATGTCAATGTCAATTTCGTTCAGCCCAAGAGGGTCTTTTTTTCTGCATTCCAAGGCTGAATACCAATCGTTTTGTGTCTGTTTATCCACATCATAATGGTTGA
>NZ_JAGHQV010000093.1:0-7338 GCF_017744175.1 Thalassotalea sp. G20_0
GGATTGCAACCGAAAGATAGTTAAACAACCGGGGTTCCCTTGTCTTTTCTTGCATCGAACTCACGTTTTTTATAGTGGTTCAGTTTGGGAGTGGCAGATACTAAAAACCCGGCAACAGGGCCGGGCTTTCTGGAAGGATTCAAGCAACGGGAAAGTGAGTGATCGGGTACTTTCCCAGCATGAGTTTCACCGTACTTTTACTCTCACTCTGAGTCAAGGCTAATCTCATCATCTTCCTTCTGATGCCATATCTTCAGAATCAAGACCTCACGGTCGTCAGCAAGATAGCGAATCTTGTAATCCCTGATAATCAGGTCACGCAAACGGGGATTCAGTTTATCCCCTACCAGAACGCCCATGTTCGGTTGATGGCACAGGTTGTTAATTTTCCTGACCAGATACTCCGCCATTCGCTGTGCTGCTGGTGGATTTTTTTCTGCAATAAACTGTCTCAGTCGTTTCAGGTCATCAACGGCACTCCTGGAAAACCTGAGTTTCATTCAGGTGCCTCCAGCTCATTATCACTGCCCCAGCTTTCCAGCCATGTCATCACGGCGTCACCATCTACGGTGTCTCCCCTGCGTACCTGATCCAGTGCTTCCAGGGTCTCGTCCCACTCCTGCATTTCACGGGCATGTTTCTTGATGTACTCCCTGACCGCTTCGTTAATGAGATAGTTGCGGCTACGGCTCAGCACTTTAGCTAACTGGTTTAACGGCTCTTCAATATCCTGATTCAGACGAACGCTGGATACACTCATACATGACCTCCTTTTGGTGTATTACATTGTAGTACACTTAAGTTCGGCATGCCGTCAATAGGGTTCATGCCGGATAACCCCGGATTGCTCCAGCAAATCCTGAGCCTCATCCTCGGCCAGCCGGATCAGCTCATTGCAGATCTGACGACACTTCTGCTGCCAGCGGTAAACCGTGCTTTCCCCCTTACCCTTGATCTGAATCTTCCCCTTGGCCTGCCTCAATCCCGGGTGCTGCGATGCTCTGGTGCAACCGCTGTCTTGCGATAACCGGCGTTGATATCCCGCTGCCAGCTGGCGGTTTTTATCATCAGCTCCTGCGTTCCAAAGATCCGCATCAGAGCCGGCTCCAAAGCAAAGTACATGGTTAACTCAGTGCCGTCTGGATACGATTTCCGATCCAGCGCATTACCGGAACGGCCATGGAGTTACCAAGAGCCTTGTACCTCGGACCATCAGGACACTCTTCAGCCGGTTTGTTTTTCCAGGGAATAGCGCTGAACCCATCCGGGAAACCCTGCAAACATTCGCATTCAACGGGAGTTAATCGACGTATAGCTAACTCGGCTTCACCACTGGAGGTACTGGCAACGGCGTGTTTATCACCGGCGGTTAATGTGTTCATCGGGTTTTTAGAGCGCAGATTAAGGTGCAGTCATGCCTTATCAGATGTCAAAAGTCGCCCTTCGCGTATGAAAAGTATTCTGATAAGCTCGGAGCCGTGGCCATTGCACGCAAGTTAATCTCCAGTGCCTGGAGCTGGGGCAGAAGTCATCTGGAAGGAGTTCCACCCAACCCATCGCTGGACTGCGAAGCATTGCCAAGACCGAATCGGCAGGATGTGAACGTCAGCGATGAAGACTACGCCTGCGTTTACTATCTGGCCAATCCGTTCTGGAAAGCGATGATGGAATTTGCCTACACCTGTCGTGCAAGACGATCCGAACTGATCAACATGAAGCGAGATCAACTGTTGGAAAAAGGAATACAGCTAAAACGGGGCAAAGGGTCGCTGGATGAAATCACCCTCTGGACACCACGACTGAGAAAAGCGTTAAAACTGCTGGATGATCACAACAGCGGCGAAAAATTTGAATACATGTTCGGTGCGCCCAACGTCGTCGTCAAGAGAGGCATCCAGATGTCGCCGGGGCAAAAAATGCACAAAAACACGTTAGACAGCCAATGGCAAAAACTGATCAACCGCGCAATAGATGAAGGACTGATTGCCGAGAAGTGGCACTTCCACGACCTGAAAGCCAAGGGCGTATCTGACCACGAAGGATTAGTATCAGGACATAAAACGCTGGAAGCGAAGAAAATCTATATCTGGAAAACTCAGGAAGTACAGGGTACGAGGTGATCGAAAGGAAGAGCTAAAAAAGGAAGAGAAATGAGAGAAGATATCACCGGGCAGCTGTCCGGTTTTTTGCCGCTAATTACACGACATATCTTTGAGAATTGGTGCCCAGGAGAAGACTCGAACTTCCACAACCATACAGTCACTAGCACCTAAAGCTAGTGTGTCACTCTTATATTTCAACAACTTAGCTCAAATCGTTTTAGGAAAAAGTGCGCAAGTGTGTATTATTTTTCGATATTTTGGCCATTTTTTTTAGGAAAAATTTTCATGAAAAATACCTTCTGGTTACCCAGCGAAAGTGGTCATCTAAACGACAGTATTCAACACTGAAAGATATTTTCTCTGATCATCGCCCATACCTGCGAAGCGTTTGCTTCACGCTTCTTGGCATTACAAATCGCATTTTACAATCCACCCAGTGCACAGCTCGTAACCAACAAAAAGGGGCAGACAAATTTTTTCCTGTGGGCAAACCTGTAAAAGCCCCAAATTTATAGAACGCTTAATCCGTCGATATGGCCAGATATGCTATCCGGATATCCGTACGTCACCCCGTATCATACACACCTATGCCGCGCTACAATCAAACCCATAATATTGGCTCAGGATACCAACAGGATGCCCCCTTAGCAGCCAGATACACTGCCCCTGGAGAATATTGACTTTCGCGCCTTGTTTAGCCTGGTCGGCGAGGCGAACGCTGAGCTTGCCCGGTACGATGGTTTGCTACAAGGGATACCAAATCCTGCGGTGATGCTCTCGCCACTGACCACTCAAGAGGCCGTACTCTCTTCTAAGATTGAGGGTACTCAGGCCACCGTTGATGAGGTACTAGGAGGCAGGGCTGGAGAAAGAAGGCGAGAAATTCAAGGATATCCAGGAAATTTCAAACTACCGCTCTGCCCTGTTTCAGGCCAGTGAACACCTGAAAGCTTATCCCATCCGTTTAAGCCTGATCCGTGAGTTGCACAGCATACTGCTCAACAGCGTTCGGGGACAGAATAAATCTCCCGGTGGATTTCGCAACGATCAGAACTGGATTGGCCGGGCGGGTTGCTCCATGGAACAGGCGACATTTGTGCCTCCTTCACCACTGCGATTAATGGAGCACCTTGAGGCCTGGGAACGTTATATCGATTATGATGACTGCGACTTTCTGCTTCAGGTCGCCGTGGTACACGGGCAATTCGAACTGTTACATCCATTCAAGGATGGTAATGGCCGGATTGGATGCATCCTGATCCCACTATTCCTGTACCAGAAAAAAATTCTCTCCGAGCCTATGTTCTACCTGAGCGAATACCTGGAAACCCACCGTGACGAATATTACCAGCGTCTCCAGGCGATCTCTTCAGAAGGAGACTGGAATGGGTGGATTGCCTTCTTTTTGCGAGCAATCACCCTTCAGGCCAGGGAAAACAGTGCGCGGGTGAGAAACATCATGGGGCTGTATGAACACATGAAGCATCAAATTCAACACATTACCCGTTCCCAGTATTCTGTTCATTTACTGGATGCGCTGTTTAGTCGCCCCATCTTTCGCACCACGGATATTATTCAACAGTTTGAAGAAAAGTACGGCATTCATCCCAAAACCACCCCGGCTTTACTCCGTCAACTGCGCGATGCCGGGATTTTATTGGAAATCAAATCGGCTTCGGGAAGGCGTCCTGCGGTACTTTGTTTTGCCGAGCTGTTAGAAATTACTGAAGGTCAGAGTGTTTTCCAACGCACATAACGGATAGCTCTGAATTCGCACGCCTTTTGAGGAGTGGAACCTCTGATTCAGGCTCCACAAACCTTGTTGAGGAGTTTGGAGACTCCTCAAAACTATTTGAGGAGCGTGATATAAAATTTAGGCTCCACAAGCCTCATTGAGGAGTTTGGAGACTCCTCAAAACCATTTGAGGAGCGTGATACCAGATTCAGGCTTCACAAGTCTCGTTGAGGAGTTTGGAGACTCCTCAAAACCATTTGAGGAGCGTGATACCAGATTCAGCCTCCATAAGCCTCGTTGGGAAGGTAAGGATTCCACGGCATAAGTTAATGAGCGGAAAATTTAATTCAAAGTAACCGGACATCCTTGCTAAATGAAAACTTCAAGCTTTAAAAAAGCTCATACCAATCAACATATTACTTCCGGTAAGGGGCATTGCCGGTCAGGCCGTAACTGTGGCCGGAGTCAGGTGTCCCTACACGGGTGTAGCCCTGTGATCGTGATATGCCCATGGTTATTCTCCTGTTTATTCGCCGGTAGCGGTCCAGTGGATAATGGCATCTGAAATGCTGACATCGATGGCACCAAGGTCATAAGCCGTGGTGTCCCAGTAGAAGGTGTTGTCGGGGGTGTTGCTCACTGGCTGGGGACGGCGATAGTAGACAGTGGCAGCGAGTCTGCGGATATGGACATAGGCAACACTGGTTGGCACATAGGGGGGATCGAAGGAACTGCCTGCGGAGGACTGACCTTTATAACCAGCCCGTTCTGCCCAGACCTCTACTTCCGGGTAGACCTTGCCGTCTTTGTAAACGTGGTCTTCCCAGCGCATGGAAATATCGTTGAACTCTACGCTTTCCCAGGCTGCATTGTCGTCGTACAGATATACCAAGTTGTTGGAGGTGGTTTTTTCGTAGGTGTTGTAGCCACCTACATCGTTGGGGATGCGCACCCTGGCCCGACCTTTGGCAATATCGGTTCCCCAGACATTACTTTCATAGAGGTAGAGGTTTCTGACCTCCAGCCGTATATCCACCCTGGCAAAAAACAGGATTTTGGTGATTTCCCAGCCAGTCAGAGCCGGGTTATTGATCGCAATACTATGGCGTACTGTCTGTGCAGAACCGTTGGGACTGAGCGTTTTCTGCCAGTCGTTGCCTCCCCAATCCTCATTTTTGTAGTCATAGATGACTTCACCACTGTTGAATGTACCCTCACGGTCTTCAGCAAAAAACTGCACCCCCACGTCATAGTTTCCCTGGGTCAGGGTCTGGCTGATCTCAAGGTCGTGAGTAGTGAACTGGTCAATTTCCACGGTGACCGACTCGCCATCGATCCAGTCCCTGTTGTCCGGGCGATACTTCAGGGTCATGGTGACCTTACGGTTCTGCCAGGTGCCGCCACTGCCAGTGGACCGACTGCTGGCAACACGCCCTTTCACCGTCACCTTTTTTACCTGATCAGTGTCGTAAGCAAACCATTGCGCGTTATTGCCAGTTCCCTGATAGATTTTGCCGTTGGCCTCGGTTTTGCTGCCATCGGCCAGCAGCAGTCGGGCATAGGGGAAAAACACCCACGCACCTTCGATAAGGCCATAGGGCTGGGGGGTAGTGTGGTAGAGTTCCAGCCGCTGGGACTGGTCAGGATAATCAGCGTTATAGACGGTAATGTCGCGGGGATAGAGGTTAATAGTGGGCTGGCTTTTAAAATACGCAGGAACGATCACTGCCTGACCATTTCTGCCGATGCCGCTTTCCGTCCGGCGTACCTCTTTATACCGAACGTGACCGGCCCTGGCAGTGTAAATATAGGACTCGATCCGGCCTTGTTTCAGCACCAGATAGTCGTTAGTGGCAATACCGCCACTGCCGGTAATCACCATCTGGCCAAACCCATCGCTGCCGGTACTCAGCTCGATAGAGCCCTGACCAACCGTGAGTGCCGTGCCGTTTTGCAACTCACCGGACTGAAGCTGGCTGATATTCACCGGCCCGTTCACCGCCAGATAGCCGTTGAAGATCAGCACATACTCCGGCTCTGCTTCGGTGCCGATATTGCGCACTGAAAATGGCTGTTCTGAAAGCTCCGGGCTCTCCAGCATCAGGTCGGCCAGATTAATGATGGCCCCTGACCCGCTGTTCCGGCCAGTGCATTAAAACCGCCGACCTGGCCGCCACTGTTGACGTGGCGCACCCAGTAATAGTGCCGGGTGGTGTTGCCGGTGACATCGGTATAACGGCTGCCATTGGCTTCATGGACCAGAGAAGCCTGTGCTCGGTCATCAATCTGTGCTCGCCACACTTCGGTGTGATTATGACCGTTGTAAGCCGGGGCATCCCATTGCAGGATTACGGCACCAAAAATGCCGTTGGTGGAAAGCCCGGTGGCAGCGGTGGGTGCATCCGGCGCTGTTACTCCACTATCTCCATCACCATCTACCGGGACCGTAATTTCTGGCTGAACCGGTTTCAGGGTATCGGTAATGGACCCCACAGCAGAGGCAGGCAAACTTAACCGCTGACCTATTTCTTCGGCCAGCCCCAGTTCAGCCAGCTCGCTGTGCAGTACTGCCTTGTCTCCGGCATTGCCGCTGCGACCGGCCAGGCGGTTCAGAAACTCGCGCACATAGCGGTCTACCGTTGCGGGCAGGGCAGGAAATTTAGCCATGACTCTCCTAAACTGGTGGGCAGTGAATAAAAGGATTCAAAGAATGGAAAACAGCAACAATCTGTATGACACCGATTACCAGCAATGGGCAGAACAGCAAAAACAGTTATTACAATCTGGCCAGCTTGATCGACTCGATATAAAAAACCTGCTGGAAGAATTAGGGCAAGCCGTGAAAAACAATCGTCGTTCCCTAAAGTCCGGTTTGAAAATTTTAATGCTGCATCTATTGAAAATGGACTATCAGCTTCGGGTGCTCCAAGACCCCTGGGTGCAGGATAAAGTGATTCATACCTGGCTGCCGAGCATCAACAATCCTCGCAGCGACATTACCGACCTTCTGGCAGACAGCCCATCCCTGAAGCATCATCTGCCGGATGTTATTGCGCAAAGTTATCCAATGGCCAAGGCAGAAGCTGTTGAACAGATGAACAAATACATTCACTCCCCCCAAAAACGGCTGACGGCCAGCAGCTTTCCCGATACTTGCCCCTGGACTTTTGAACAACTGATGTCGCTGGATTTATACCCTTAAAGCTCCGCCATGGAGCTGGCCACAATCACGGCAGTCACGGTATCCGTACCGGCCAACTCAAACTGCCAGCGACTGCCCCGCCCTGCGGGAAGCCGGAAGCCCCGGTCAGACGTGACCGGCAGTTCCAGAATTTGCTGTTCATCCCGAAACACCCGTAGTACCAGATCGGTATAGCTGTCGGCCATGATCCGGGCAGAACTGAACAGGCTTGCCTTGAAATACCTTAACGTGAGTTCGATGCAAGAAAAGACAAGGGAACCCCGGTTGTTTAACTATCTTTCGGTTGCAATCACCGATCA
>NZ_JAGHQV010000094.1:0-6652 GCF_017744175.1 Thalassotalea sp. G20_0
GATTACCGGTTACCGAGATGGGTTACGTGGTCAGGAGCTGGCGATGAGACCACTGACTCGTATTAAAGAACTGGTTCAATGCAATTGATGGGCTCCTTCATTGACCTCCAAACGCCGTTCACCTTGAGCGGAGTATGTGACGTTTTTTTACCCTTAAAGAAAAAACATAACCCGGGGACTTTTACGTCACTGCATGGTCTTGCAAGGGCTTGTCCAGCGATTTTTATGCACAGTTCTAATGTACTGTTATGTAAAACTGGGGTCATATATGGTCCGCCCCGCTTTGCAAGGATAAGTTTTCCATCATGACTAAAGAGTAATGCTTCCACTCTCTTAATAAAGAATCCGGCCTTTGGGGTGAGGTCTCAATGCCTCTGGCCCTGATGGAATCCGCTCACTCCCACCTCCAGGTCTTCGGCCTCTACGGGCCCTGGCCCTGGTCAGGTTCAAGGGAGTGCAGGCCTTACCTTTTATGCCATCTTTGAACTTTATCCACGCAACTCGTTGCAGGCTTCTTACACTGATTAACCGCTTTTGCTTTTCTTGTCTAACGACAAATGTTTAATAGTTTGATGCCGATGCTCATGCTGGGCCGTTGCATTGCTTCACATAGCCTCAGCATCAGCAGCGTCATTCTTGTTTGACTTTGCGTAAGGCTTTACGAACTGGGGGGCCATAATACGAACGTCATAACCCAGTTCGGTAAATTTACGATACCAGTAGTGTGAACCTCCACAAGCTTCAATGCCGATAACGCATTGAGGCAAATTGGCGATAAAGGGCAAGAGTGCTTTGCGATTAAGTTTCTTTTTGATAACCACATGACCTTTGGCATCAACACCATGTTGCTGGAAACTTTTTTGCTCAGATCAATTCCGAGAAAAGCAACCAGGCCTTTTTGATTAGTTTGTGATTTGTTAATCTTGCCCATGGATGGTTCGCTCCGTTTCTTATTTTGAATGATGTCCTACCAAACTCATTCTATTTTGGCTCATTTGAAGCCGTTTTGGGAGCGGGGCGGACCATTCCATTAGGTCTTTCTTCTTGACGCAAAACCAAGGAGCCCGAAACTGGCTTAGGGCTTTCTTTTGAATGGATTCAAGATTCAAGACCCTGTGACCCTGCAACATAATGGAACATCCTGTTTTTTTCATCAGTTGGCAGTTGGCAGAAAAAGAAGGTTGCTTTCGCTTTTTCTGCCAACTGTCCACTTTCAATCAAACTATCAAGAAGCAAGACTTGACCCCGGTTTTTTGTGACCCCGGTTTTTTGACCCCGGTTTTTTTCTTTTCGGTTTTTTACCCCGGTTTGTTTAAATTGAACATTGGTTCAATAATATCAAAAAATAGAGATATACCTTCTGAAGAACTTATTACTGGTGAAGCTTGATGGTGCTGATTTCTCAGTTTTCTTTTTTCGGGGTCTTGCCTTCGCTCTCTTTCACGCTGATTTCTCAGTTTTCTTTTTTCGGGGTCTTTCCTTCGCTCTCTTTCACGCTGATTTCTCAGTTTTCTTTTTTCGGGGTCTTGCCTTCGCTCTCTTTCACGCTGATTTCTCAGTTTTCTTTTTTCGGGATCTTGCCTTCGCTCTCTTTCACGTTGATTTTTCAGCTTTCTTTTTTCGGGGTCTCGCATTATTTCACTATACCGTTCCCTAGCGTGCTGATTTTTCAGCTTTCTTTTTTCGGGGTCTTGCATTCGCTGATTTCTCAGCTTTCTTTTTTCGGGATCTTGCATTCGCTCCTTATCGCGCTGATTTCTCAGTTTTCTTTTTTCGGGATCTTGCATTATTTCACTATATCGCTCCCTGGCGCGCTGATTTTTCAGCTTTCTTTTTTCGGGGTCTTGCATTCGCTCTCTTTCGCGCTGGCTGTTCAGCTTTCTTTTTTCGGGATCTTGCATTCGTTCCCTTTTGCGCTGATTTTTGAGATTTCTTTTTTCGGGGTCTTGCATTATTTCACTATACCGCTCCCTGGCGCGCTGATTTTTCAGCTTTCTTTTTTCGGGGTCTTGCATTCGCTCTCTTTCGCGCTGGCTTTTCAGCTTTCTTTTTTCGGGGTCTTGCATTTGTTCCCTTTTGCGCTGATTTTTGAGATTTCTTTTTTCGGGCTTTTGTCTTCGCTCCATTTGGCGCTCAATAAGCAAACTATCAGCAATTTCTTCTACTGGGGTCGTTTGCTTATCACTCGCCTTTTGGTTCAGGTTTATCTGGTTCACTAAAGTCACTGGTGGTAAACCTGGTCGGTTAAACAGTACAGCAGGAAGATGAGTTAAATGATCATCTGGTCTTGAATGTCTAGTAGGTATTGGGTCATGCTCGCTAACCGGTAAGCATACCTGCTGAGTAAAGGGAGAATCTGATATTGATGATATCTCATCATCAGAATCCCAAGGTACATATTTATCAAGAACTGATTTTGGTATCTTTGAGTTTTCTGGATCGAAGTCTGATAGAGATACAATATCGTATTCATGTAAAGATTTAAAAATACCAACTTCATCCTTGTGTATATCTGATTGACTATTGTCAAGAGAAAAAGGAGAGTCCAGTGTCTCGCCAGACACGCCTTGAAGCGCTTGCTGTTGTTTTCTGACATCAAGTGGGCAGGGTTGGTTTATTAAATCTGATGTGCCGGAATAAAGACCAGAAAAAGCAATATCGAATGAAGGTAAGTTATAGATTTGATTCATTGAATTACAGAATTATTGAATTGTTGAATTATATCTTAAGACCACGCTTTCTTATAAAAGTTCCTCCCTACTGCAACCCATTCAATATTTAAGTAGTTGGCCAAATGGAATCGTATATTTCTGGCTAAGTGGACAGTTACTATGCAAGGCACAACGCAGGGAGCATAGCCGTAGCTATGTGACCGGAGTTGTAACGCCGCAGAGTGACTGTCCACTTAGTCAGAAAATATGATTTCATTTGGTTAACTACTTATGTCAATGAAGCATCTTAAGGTAGGCACTTACGGTAGACATTAAGGAGTTCATGGCATAAAACCAGTTACTTTACTCCGCTGTCATTCCGTACAGGGATTGTACGAAACCCACCTTGCAGTGAGAGCCATCTTGCCGGGTATTCACCTCCCTGTAGGATGGCAGTGGAGCGAGCCGGGAGATTTTCGCTGCTAATGCTATCACCTCAAAGGGCATCCAACAGCCAGCCATAACCAACACGCTCTTGCTCCAGACGCAGGTTTTTTCCGAAGGTGTTATCTTTCAGGGCCGCAAACACTGGTGATTCATCCGGGGCTAGCCCCGTCAGTTCACCAGTAAAACGCTTACTATCCGGTATCACAGGGTATTCAGGGAATCCGGGAACGAATGAACATGCAGAGTGTTAATACGCAGGAACCAGCCCATGAAATGAGCCAGGGAAACCAGGAGCCAGGGAAACTAGCGTCATATATGGTCCGCTCCGCTTGCAAGGATAAGTTTTCCATCATGACTAAAGAGTAATGCTTCCATTCTCTTAATAAACAGACCGGCCTTTGGGGTGAGGTCTCAATGCCTCTGGCCCTGATGGAATCCGCTCACTCCCACCTCATCAGGTCTTCGGCCTCTATGGGCCTTGCCCTGGTCAGGTTCAAGGGAGTGCAGGCCTTACCTTTTATGCCATTATTTGAACTTTATCCACACAACTCGTTGCAGGCTTCTTACACTGATCAACCGCTTTTGCTTTTCTTGTCTAACGACAATTGTTTAATATTGAAATACCTATGTTCATGCTGCTGCCTTGTACGGCTCTTTCCTGGTTAACAGAGCCCAGGCAATGCCAGCATTTTTATTGGCAACAGCCACTGCTGATATATTCTTGCCCCTGCGCTGATCAAGCTTTTTAATCCAGTTATTACGTCGATCGTCATGTTTATCGGCTACCCTGCCAACGGTTCTGCCACCGTGTATCAGCAGGGTTCGCAGGTAGGTATCGCCCCGTTTACTGATCCCCGGCAAGGTGGGTACGCCACTGGTAGACTGCTGTTTGGTTACCAGTCCAAGCCAGGCTGCCATTTCCCGGCCATTTTTAAATGCTGATATTGGCTGCGTATTCTATGCAAACTCTGGATAGTGATTAAAAAGTTTTTCGCTAATGTCCATTGGTCTTACAGTCATTCAAATATATACAACCATTCATTTATAAAAATAACACGACGGCTCCAACACGTACCATTAAATAAAAAAAATAAACCGGGAACTTTTACGACACTGCATTTTCGAATAAGAGAGTACCCGGTAATTTTTTGTGCACTCTCTAATTTACTGTTATACATTCCAACATCAAGAGTCCTGTTTATGATTCAGCAACCCACTCAGCAACCCATCATGCAGCAACCAATTTGCGACAGCGCTTCCCAATGCTCAGGGAATGGCAACGAACATTCCTGGCTCGGCCATGGCGTTGCTGTTTCTAAAGCATTTGCGAAATCATTGATTCCAACGGAAGATCCTCACCTCGGTTTCAATTCCCGCAAAGCAGTGGAAGATCTTGTGCGACTGGCCACAGCAACTATCCTGCCGTCGAGTTCCATCCTTTTCATGGTGAAAGATATGGCCAATGCCTGGACCGGGAGCGGTTTGCCCGGGCCGGATGCAAAACCGGAATTACCACAGACATCAAAAGAAATCCGGGAAGAGGCTCAGGAACAAGAACCCGGCTCGAAAGACGTACCCCTTCAACAGACATCCACGGCCCGCTATCAAGGGAGTCAGGGAACCAAAGGACTACTTGCCCTTGGCACGCTGGCCAGCTCTTTTCAGTATGCGAATTCGAAACAGATTAATGATGCAGAAACCCTGGGCAAGATTGGTCGACATTCCGACTATCCACTGGACGGTACCTATCAACAGACAGCGGATATTGTTGTCACTAATGGTCATCATCGTATTCCCGGTGCATTCTCTGGGGAGTACGATGGGCAGTGCCATACCATCAGCGGCCTGTCTGACTGTTTTGTTGACACTCTGCAAGGCAGCATCAGGAACCTTGACTTTACTGGTGCCAATATAAATCGTGCCAAAATGAATGAATGGGAGGCGACAGGGTTAGCAGCCTGTGTTGTTGATGTTACTGGCACAGTCAGTAATATCCGGGCGGAAGATGTTCGTATTGTTGTCACCCAGGGTTATCGTGCACGCGTCGGCATCGGGGGGGGGGTGGTTAAAGGAACAGTTGACAGCATCACGGCGGTGGACAGCCATGTCGCACTCTCGGGTTATCAGGCAAACGCCGCCATTGGGGGGGGGTATGTTACAGGAACGGGAACGGTTGCCAACACCATGGCGGTGAACAGCCATGTCACACTCTCGGGCAAGGGGTTGCTTACAAACGCCGGCATCGGGGGGGGGTATGTTGAAGGAACGGTTGCCAACACCACGGCGGTGAACAGCCATGTCACAACCAAGAGGCAGGAAGATTTCGCCGGCATCGGGGGTGGGGTGGTTAAAGGAACGGTTGTCAAGACCACGGCGGTGAAAAGCTCGGTCGAAACCAGTGGTAAATTTGCAAACGCCGGCATCGGGGGGGGGGAGGTTTTCGGAACGGTTGACAAAACCACGGCGGTGGACAGCCATGTCACAACCAGGGGGGAGTATGCAAACGCCGGCATCGGGGCGGGGTTGGTTAAATATGGAACTGTTGCCAACACCATGGCGGTGAACAGCAATGCCAAAACCTGGGGTAGAGGTTCAAAAGCAAATATCGGGGTGGGGTATATTGAAGGACATGCCACGGTTACCAATACCAAGGCGGTGAGCATTGGATCCATCTCCAATGATCAGCTTTTTTGCCAAAATGCAGACCCACGTGTGTTAACAGCCAATTGCTCTTCGATAACTGAATTACAGGATGCGTTGGATTTATCGTTTTGCCTGGTAAATGCCGACACAGTGTCAACAAACTCAGCAAACTCAACAAACTCAAGATCCGCTTCGTCGGTCATTAACACGGTCATTACCACAGGTGTCCTTGCAGCAGCGGGCTGGTACGCCGGATTGGGGATTGTCGGCTATTCAAGTTATCAATGGATTACCGGTTACCGAGATGGGTTACGTGGTCAGGAGCTGGCGATGAGACCACTGACTCGTATTAAAGAACTGGTTCAATGCAATTGATGGGCTCCTTCATTGACCTCCAAACGCCGTTCACCTTGATCGGAGTATGTGACGTTTTTTTACCCTTAAAGAAAAAACATAACCTGGGAACTTTTACGTCACTGCATGGCCTTGCAAGGGCTTGTCCAGCGATTTTTATGCACAGTTCTAATGTACTGTTATGTAAAACCGGGGTCATATATGGTCCGCCCCGCTTTGCAAGGATAAGTTTTCCATCATGACTAAAGAGTAATGCTTCCACTCTCTTAATAAGAGACCGGCCTTTGGGGTGAGGTCTCAATGCCCCTGGCCCTGATGGAATCCGCTCACTCCCACCTCATCAGGTCTTCGGCCTCTACGGGCCCTGGCCCCGGTCAGGTTCAAGCGAGTGCAGGCCTTACCTTTTATGCCATCATTTGAACTTTATCCGCGCAACTCGTTGCAGGCTTCTTACACTGATTAACCGCTTTTGCTTTTCTTGTCTAACGACAAATGTTTACTATTTTAGTGCCTATGTTCATGCTGCTGCCTTGTACGGCTCTTTCCTGGTTAACACA
>NZ_JAGHQV010000095.1:0-6254 GCF_017744175.1 Thalassotalea sp. G20_0
TTACCCCTCATAGCCCCATGGGTGAGCGTATTAAGCATACTCAAGCTGTCTTATTGTCAACGCTACTGGATGCAATAATATTTAACTGCAACCAAAGACATGAAGACAGTGATATTGATGCCCGGGGAATCGCCAACCTGCTGTGGGCCCTGGCGAAACTGGTGGACAACGGCCAGGAGCAGACATCATGGCTCAAAGAGGCCGTGACTTCGCTGTTACCCCACGTAAACGCACAACAATCTAACTTTACACCCCAGGGAATCGCCAACCTGATGTGGGCCCTGTCGAAACTGGTGGACAACGGCCAGGAGCAGACATCAGGGCTCAAAGAGGCCGTGGCTGCGCTGTTACCCCACGTAAATGCACAGAAAGCTCACTTTAAACCACAGGGAATCACCAACTTGTTGTGGGCCCTGGCAAAACTGGTGGACAACGGGCAGAAGCAGACACCCGATCTCAAGGATTCCGTGGCCGCGTTGTTGCCCCTCGTGCACGAACAGAAAGACCAACTTAATGCCCGGCATATCGTCAACCTGCTATGGGCCCTGGCGAAACTGGTGGACAACGGCCAGGAGCGAACACCAGGGCTAAACATGGCCGTGGCCGCGCTGTTGCCCCTCGTGCACGAACAGAAAAGCCAGCTTAATAACCAGGGAATCACCAACCTTCTGTGGGCCATCGCTAAACTGGTGGAGAACGGGCAGGAGCGAACACCAGGGCTAAACATGGCCGTGGCCACGCTGTTGCAGCAAGTGAATGCACAGAAAGTCCAATTTCTTGCCCGGGATATTGCCAGCCTGCTGTGGGCCGTGGCGAAACTGTTGGAGAACGGTCATGAACAGACACCGGGGCTTAAAAAGGCTGTGGCCGCACTGTTGCCCCACGTGAACGCACATAAAAACCAATTTAATGACCAGGGAATCGCCAACTTGCTGTGGGCCGTGGCGAAGCTGGTGGAGAACGGGCAGGAGCAGACACCGGAGCTTAAAAAAACTGTGGCCGCGCTGTTGCCCCAAGTGAACGCAAAGAAAGACCAATTTATACCTCAACATATCACCATCCTGTTGTGGGCCATGGCGAAACTGGTGGACAACGGGCAGGAGCAGATGCCAGAGTTCAACAAGACTGTGGTCTGTCTGCTGCCTTACGTGCACGCAAGGAAAGACCAATTTATACCTCAGCAAATAGTCAACCTGCTGTGGGCCATGGCGAAACTGGTGGAGAACGGGCAGGAGCAGACACCAGAGCTTAAAAAGACGGTGGCCGCGCTGTTGCCCCACGTGAACGCACAGGCAGACCAATTTAATGCCCAGGGAATCTCCAACCTGGTGTGGGCCCTGGCGAAACTGGTGGACAACGGGCAGGAACGGTCACCAGAGATCAAAGAGGCCCTGGGCACCCTGTTACACCACGTGAACGCACAGAAAGACCAATTTATACCTCAGCAAATAGTCAACCTGCTGTGGGCCATGGCAAAACTGGTGGACAACGGCCAGGAACAGACACCAGGGCTTAAAAAAGCTGTGCCTGCGCTGTTGCCCCACGTGAACGCATCCAAAGACCAATTTATTCCTCAGCAAATTGCCAACCTGCTGTGGGCCATGGCGAAACTGGTGGACAACGGTCAGGAACAGACACCAGGGCTTAAAAAAGCTGTGGCCGCGCTGTTGCCCCACGTGAACGCACAGGCAAACCAATTTAATGCCCAGGGAATCGCCAACCTGCTTTGGGCCATGGCGAAACTGGTGGACAACGGCCGGGAACAGACACCAGGGCTTAAAAAAGCTGTGGCCTCGCTGTTGCCCCGTGTGAACGCACAGAAAGACCAATTCAATGCCCAGAATATTACCAGCCTGCTGTGGGCCATGGCGAAACTGGTGGACAACGGCCAGGCGCTGACACCAGAGTTCAACGAGGCCGTGGCCAGGCTGTTGCCCCACGTGAACGCAATGAAAGACCAATTTATACCTCAGCAAATCGCCAAACTGCTGTGGGCCATGGCGAAACTGGTTGACAACGGCCAGCAACAGACACCGGGGCTTAAAAAAGCTGTAGCCGCGCTGTTGTCCCACGTACACGCAAATAAAGCCAACTTTACACCACAGGGAATCGCCAACCTGCTGTGGGCCATGGCGAAACTGGTGGAAAACGGAGAGTGGACACCAGGGGTTAAAGAAGCTGTGGCCGCGCTGTTGCCCTGCGTGCCCCCACAGAAAGACCAATTTGATCCTCAGCATATCGCCAACTTGCTGTGGGCCATGGCGAAGCTGGGTGAACTCGTTGAGCTGCACGTGGTTACCTCAACGTTCGAATCGTTGCTCTGCCGATTCAGCGACAACCCTCAGCTCTTTCAGCAAGATGATATAGTGATGTCTCTATGGGGAGTAATGGTATGTTGTGCCAGGTTGTCTCTGGCCCCCAATGCCATTAAAAATAGCGTGCTTGAAAAGCAAATGGATGACCTGTCCACTCGCCTGGAAAATACATCCCCGGACAATCAAAAGAATCAACAAATCATTACCATGGCTGCCATTTGGTTGGGGAGAGCGTGTCCGATCATCCCCCATTACCGGACAACTATTTCAAAACCTCAAGCCGACTTACGCAATCAACTCCAATCACGCATGCCCTCTTTGAAGATTGAACAGGAAAAGAGCCTGAACTCATTGCCTCCCGTTGACCTGCTACTGCCAGATCACAACATGGTGATTGAAATTCAGGGACCGTCTCATTACGTAAGTAATGATTTCAAAATCAGGAATGGTTCAACTCTGCTTAAAATAGCACTGCTGCAAAAATCAGGATTTGAGGTCATTGAAATCCCGGTTAACCAGCTTTGTAGCCAGAATTCAATAAAACTATGCATTAATCAAATAAAGGCCAGGGTGGACATCCCGCCACAGGGTCATGGCTATGTATCACTTAACACCAGACGAGCAGATGAGACAAACGTTACCGCCGATAAAGGGAGGCAATCCCCAGATCACTGTTACTTAACCGCCGAAGAAAATTCAGAAAAGCAAACAGACAAACCAAAAAAAAGAAAAAGGAAAAGAAAAAAAAAGGCAATAACCGCTTCCCTTTCATCATGACTCCAGAACCGTGTTCACATTCCGGGGAAGGAGGCCTTCCAGCATTTCGACTGTATCCGCAGGTGATCAACGGGCAGATTGATCAACGGTTGTAACTGATTGTCTTGCCCCGGATGATTTGAAAATAGCGGATTGGTGGCATCAGGAGTAGATGGGTTTCCCTAACCGCTGACGTTTATAGACAGCAAAATGAACTTCTGAACAAAACAGCAGTCTGCTTTTTATGTTCTCATGAATTAATGAAATATAATTATGCATAGAACCTCTGCTGGTATCAGCGGTAAATGCGCAAAATCCAATAAAGATTACAACCAGCCGCATGACCATGCCGCATCTTCAAGGCGTGGGCGATATAAACATGCCACGGTCAGACAATGGGAGAATCCCCCCTGCACTACCCCGAGGCGTAATGAATTCTACCCTTCTCCTGGCGCATACACTTCTCAATATCTTCAGAGCCGTTCAGTAAACCCGGCTCCAGATTTCAGTGCTCTCATCAAACAGGAAATAATGGTTGGTTTGCTGAGTAAATCGGATCATTTCGGTCATCGCTATGATGGGAGAAATCACAGTCTGTATGCCAATTCAATTAAACAATACACATCAGCTGCCAAAAGACCGTTGAATCGAGCGGAACAAAGCCAGCTGATGTGTTTTCTGCAAAATTTTACCGTAACACGGCGTTGGGGCTGGCGAAGCCTCACGACCACACTTCATGCATTGACTTCAGCGGGTGTTTTTACCCCTCATAAACCCGTGGATGAGCGTGTCAGGCACACTCAGGTTGCCTTATTGTCAACGCTACTTGATGCAATAATATCCAAGTGCAACCAAAAACCTCAAGCCCGGGACATTGATGCCCGGGGAATCGCCAACCAGCTGTGGGCAATAGCGAAACTGGTAGACAACGGGCAGGAGCACACACCAGGGCTCAAAGAGGCCGTGGTCGCGCTGTTGCCTCACGTGAAAGCACAGATGGACCAATTTATCCCTCAGGGCATTGCCATCCTGCTGTGGGCCATGGCGAAACTGGTGGACTACGGGCAGGAGCAGACACCAGAGTTCAAAGAGACCGTGGCCGCGCTGCTGCCCCCCGTGAACGCAAAGAAGCACCAATTTAAAGCTCAGGGCATTGTCAACCTGCTGTGGGCCATGGCGAAACTGGTAGACAACGGGCAGGAGCGAACACCGGGGCTTAACAAGGCCGTGGCCGTGTTGTTGCCCCTTGTGCACGAACAGAAAGACCAACTTAGTACTCAGGGAATCATCAACCTGTTATGGGCCATGGCGAAACTGGTGGACAACGGGCAGGAGCGGACACCAGGGCTCAACAGGGCCGTGGCCGAGCTGTTGTCCCACGTGAATACACAGAAAATTCCATTTAATGCCCAGGATATTGCCAGCCTGCTTTGGACCATGGCGAAACTGGTAGACAATGGGCAGGAACAAACACCAGGGCTTAAAAAGGCTGTGGCCGCGCTGTTGCCCCACGTGAGCACGCAGAAAAACCAATTTAATGCCCAGGGAATCGCCAATCTGCTGTGGGCCATGGCGAAACTGATGGACAACGTGCAGGAGCAAACACCAGGGCCCATAGAGGCCGTGACTGCGCTGTTGCCCCAAGTGAACGTACTAACAGCTAACTTTAACCCCCAGGAAATCACCAACCTGCTATGGGCCATGGCGAAACTGGTGGATTACGGGCAGGAGCGGACACCCGAGCTACATGGGGCCGTGGCGGCGCTGTTACCCCGCGTGAACGCACAGAAAGCTAACTTTAAACCACAGGAAATCGCCAACCTGCTGTGGGCCATGGCGAAACTGGTGGACTACGGGCAGGAGCAGACACCAGAGTTCAAAGAGACCGTGGCCGCGCTGTTGCCCCAAGTGAACGCACAGAAGGGCCAATTTAAAGCTCAGGGCAATGTCAACCTGTTGTGGGCCATGGCGAAACTGGTGGACAACGGACTGGAGCGAACACAAGGGCTCATGGAGACCGTGGCCGAACTGTTACCCCACGTGAACGCAATGAAAGACCAATTTATTCTTCAGCATATTGCCAACCTGCTGTGGGCCATAGCAAAACTGGTAGACAACGGGCAGGAGTCGACACCAGAGCTCAAAGAGGTAGTGCTTGCGCTTTTGCACCACGTGAACGCACCGAAAAACCAGTTTAATACCCAGGATGTCGCCAACCTGCTTTGGGCCATGGCAAAACTGGTGGACAATGGAGAGTGGGGGCAAGAGCTAAAAGAAGCTATGTTCGCAGTGTTGCCCCACGTAACCCCACAGAAACACCAATTTAATCCTCAGCATATCGCCAACATTCTGTGGGCCATGGCGAAACTGGGTGAACTCGTTGAGTTACACGTGGTGACCTCTGCGTTCGAATCGCTTGTCTGCCAATTAAGTGACAACCTTCAGCTCTCTCAACAAGATATATTTATGTCTCTCTGGGGCGTAATGGTATGCTGTGCCAGATTGTCTCTAGACTCCAATGCTTATAAAAATAACATGCTTGAAAAGCACATGGTTGACCTGTTTACTCGCCTGAAAAATACATCCCCGGACAATGAAAAGGATCAACGCATCATGGCCATGGCCGCCAGTTGGCTTGGTAGAACGAGTCCGATCATCCCCCATTACCGGACAACCATTTCAAAACATCAAGCCGACTTCCGCGATCAACTCCAATCATGCATGCCCTATTTGAAGATTGAAGAAGAAAAGTGTATGAACTTATTGCCTCCCGTTGACCTGCTATTGCCAGATCACAACATGGTTATTGAAATTCAGGGACCGTATCATTACTTAAGTAATGATTTTAAAATCAGGAATGGTTCGACTCTGCTTAAAATTGCACTGCTGCAAAAATCAGGATTTGAGGTCATTGAAATCCCGGTTAACCAGCTTTGTAGCCAGAATTCAATAAAACTATGCATTAATCAAATAAAGGCCAGGGTGGACATCCCGTCACAGGGTCATGGCTGTGTATCACCTGACATCGGATGGGCAGATGAGACAAACGTTACCGGCGATAAAGGGCGACAATCCCCAGATCACTGTTATTTAACCGCCGAAGAAAATTCAGAAAAGCACACAGACAAACCAAAAAACAGAAAGAAAAAGAGAAAAAGAAAAAAAAGGCACTAACCACTTCCC
>NZ_JAGHQV010000096.1:0-6046 GCF_017744175.1 Thalassotalea sp. G20_0
GCAAAACTCGCTTCCGGCTGATGGTTAATCTTTACCGGGTGGGAGTCGAACCCACTGGATTTCAACGAATGATTTCAGTTCACAGAACCTCCCACATTCTCAGGCTTCGCCTGTCGCCATCAAGACCTGACCCGTTTTCCGCTGAGATCCTGATTTGTTATATGCTTATCCATGGTTCGCTCCGTTTCTTATTCTGGGCTCTTTTTAGAGTGAGCCCACTCCGGCTTTTGTTTTACCAACGACCTGAGCGGTAAGGATGCAGCGCAGCAAGCAACCCGCTTCTGCCTTACAGGGACGAGTTGTTTCAGCGGTATTTGATAACCTCTCGGCCGCCCCAGTTACTGTAACAGTCCGGTGAGAGGTTATGGACTGCTTTCTTTTCCTTAAATCATGTTTGGTGGATGAGCTTTCAGGCGAGCAGGTAGCCGATGATTTCTCTTTGCAACAATCAACAGTACCACCTGTAATCTTGCAGGAAAATTTGTCTCCATTGGCAAAAACTCCTACTGATAATGCAAATTTGTCAGTAAGTTATCAGCGAGCCATGAGGCTGTTCGAGAATAGCGACGTTAGCCGGGATTGCAAAAAATTAGGATGAAAGTTTCTGAGACGGCAATAATCCTAATTTCCGCAATAACTCAATGAAACTAAAACGTTGAATGGAGGTCAAATTCGTCACCTTTAACGGATCATCCGAAACTGTTGAAAACAGGTCATTTCAAATCGGTGCTCACAATTTGAAAAAATTAGTGGCTCTATGGTTTTAAGGAGGTTGTTATGAACAATACCTCTTCGTTAGGATATCGCTACCAGATAAAAGAGCCTTCGGGTACAGACGACAGCAATAAAGCAAATAACGGGGCTAGCCATTCTGCAACAACAGAAGTATTACATGACCGGAAGGGCTCTGCTTTGCTTCACAGGAGGAAGATTCAGGCCATAACCAATACACCCGATATTGCAGGTGAGACCACTGATGGCGTTTTTTTGAGCGAAAAGTTCAAGAAAAGTATAACCAAATTAAAACACTATTCTTCCAAGGCTAAAAAAGAGATTGGCTTGATTGTCAGATTTAATAATAATGATATATTTGCTGATGTTTTCTGGAGCGAACAATATAATTATATTCATCAACCAACAGTATCTTTAGGCTACAAAAGGGAAAAGGCTACAAAAGTTGTTTTAAAAAAATCCGGTTATGAAAAAAGTACAGCTCAGCCTGATTTGGGAGGCCACTGTGAGGAAATTTTTATCCGTTCATGGGATAGAATAATAAAATATAATGACTGTAACCCAAAGGTAGTGGATGTTGTAATATCTCACAGTCCTTGTATGAACCATTCAGCTTTATTTTTAGATAATAGTGGACACTTATGGCCTGCCGGCTGCTCACCTAAACTTTACAAATTAATTTCAGAACAAAAACAAGTGAACCAATGGAATATAATTTATGTCCAGAAAAACTCTGACCACTGTGCTGATGCAGCAATTGCAAAACTGAACAGACACCCAAGAGTCAGAATATTTAACTGCAAAATTAGTACCGAAGTTTCACTTTCACGGGTAATCTGAGTACCGATTTAGTTGAGAACCGAATGCCCTAGCGAAAACCAGGGTCGAAAACCAGGGTCGGGTCCTGATTCTTGATCTGATCGTCTTACACCTCCACTTCGTACCGCGCCAGATTCGGCGCAGTACCTTTTATTTCCCCATCCTGAATAAATACCTTCTGCCCCACACTAACACCCTCCCCCTTAACCGTAATAACCGAACCATTCCGAAGCTCTGCCTGACTGGTGCCATTGCCATTGTTGGCGGTAATGGTGGCGACATTCCGCACCCCTTCAGGAATCAGAACCTTGAACTGTTGCCAGTTGTTAGTGGTTGCCATCCGTTGCATACCGGATAAACGATGATTGTCTGGTGAAAGTTGGTCCGTAGCTGACTGTTGGATTTTAACGACAATCTCCTTGTTAAAAATTCTGTTTTTTGGTGAACTTACTCCGCTGATTTTTTGTCCTACTCGAAGTTTTGGGTCATTCAATTAGGCTAAATCGATGAATGGTGTCGGTAGAAACTGGTATGATGTCCTCTCTAATTGTTCTATTTGTCATGAAGAAGTGCATACCGGGCAACTTGGTGGGCGATCAGTAGTCAAAACAGAGTGCGAAGTCCATCAAATTGGGCACTTGGAATGTATACGCGACTTTTTTAAACGACATAAAAAAGCGGATAAGTGTATTTGTGGACCGGGCATGTCCTTGCGTCGAAATGAAAAGCCATTGTTAGAGGATGCCTGTCAAAAGGGGAACTTGGAAGCTCTTAAGTTGGGACTTGAACTGAAACCTGAAGGCGACGTCACTTCTGCTCTTTCCGCTGCAGCAAGAGCGGTAGCTGAAGCTGAAGCTAGTGGGCAAACTGATAGCCAGGACTACACCGAGTGCTTCCGGACTTTGTCGAGTGCTATTCAAAATCACGCGGATGAACATAAAAAATTGTGTGCCCAATTAGCAACATTGGCGACAGGAGTTGGAGTGGCCATAGCTGGATTGACCACAGTTGAAGCGGCAGCTTTCAGTGCAAAGTTTGTTGCGCTTTGTGAAATTGTGGGTGAAATTGCGAATATGTATATTACCGGATTTCCAATGGGGACGGTGATGTCGATGGTTGGTTTTGGATCTCTGCTATCTTCGTGGGATCTCTCAGCTTTCCCACATATCATAGCATCTATTTCAGTATTATCAGGTTCGGTATTATTAGGCAGTGCTACATCAAACCTGGCATACAACGTAGGTGAAAATATCGGGAAAAAAAGGGGCAACGCAATTTATCTTGAGGACGGTAACACCCCCCTGCATATTGCTTCTAAAAACAACGCTTACCAATGCGTGAGTACTCTGGTTGATCAGTGGGCAGGTCGAGATCAGCAAAAATGGAGAATTATAAAATTAGCTTTCTCGACGATCATGAATGCTATTTCCGGTGGCATATCCGCATCTATGCCGGATTTTATGGAAAGATCAAATGATTCTTATAACGATTTATTTCTTCTGACTCACAGGTGGGATGTTAACACCGCCAATCAGAATGGCCATACACCTTTGCACTTTGCTGCTGAGAATAATAGCGCCAGATGCTTGGATGCCTTGCTCGGGGCTGGAGCTAACATCAATGCCACTGATAGCAAAGGCTGGACGGCTCTTCACTTCGCTGCTCAAAACGGCCATAAAGAATCCGTCGAAAAGTTGCTGTGCTTTAAATCTGATCTCAAATTTGATATCAAGAATAACGATGGCGCGACGGCTCTCGACTTAGCTTGCCGCAAGGGCCACGAAGAGATTGCCATAGTATTGTCGGGCATTAACCGATCCAAGTTCATTCAGGGTTTACACTCTGCTGCCCTCCTTGGCAACACAGAGGCCATCCAGAAATTGCTGACCATTGCCCCCTCACTGGCCAATGAGAAGGATACATATGGCAAAACGGCTCTCCACGATGCTGCTTATTGGGGCCAAACAGGGGCCATCCAGACATTGCTGACCATGGTTCCCTCACTGGCCAAAGAGAAGGATAGCTCTGGCGAAACGGCTCTCCACACAGCAGCTCGTAATGGCCAAACAGGGGCCATCCAGACATTGCTTAACTTTGACCTCTCACTGGCCAATGAGAAGGGTAACGATGGCAAAACGGCTCTCCACGAAGCTGCTTTTTGGGGCCAAACAGGGGCCATCCAGACATTGCTGACCATTGCCCCCTCACTGGCCAATGAGAAGGATAAATTTGACGAAACGGCTCTCCACACAGTAGCTCGTAATGGCCAAACAGGGGCCATCCAGACATTGCTGACCATTGCCCCCTCACAGGCCAATGAGAAGGATACATATGGCCTAACGGCTCTCCACACAGCTGCTCTTAATGGCCAAACAGGGGCCATCCAGACATTGCTGACCATGGTTCCCTCACTGGCCAAAGAGAAGGATAGCCTTGGCCAAACGGCTCTCCATACAGCTGCTTTTAGGGACAAAACAGAGGCCATCCAGAAATTGCTAACCATGGTTCCCTCACTGGCCAAAGAGAAGGATAAAGATGGCCAAACGGCTCTCCACAGAGCTGCTTGTTATGGCAAAAAAGAGGCCATCCAGACATTGCTGGACTTTGACCTCTCACTGGTCAAAAAGGAGGATAAAGATGGCCAAACGGCTCTCGACAAAGCTGCTAGTTGTAACCACACAAAGTGCAAGAAACTTCTTGAACTCTATCAAGAAGCTTCTTGAACTCTATAAAGCCTAACCATCGGGCTGCCTTCTAAAGTGAGCAATAAAATTGCGCAGAGAACCGATTCTTGATTATTTCAAACCTCCACCTCATACTGCGCCAAGCTCGGCGCAGTACTTTTTATCTCCCCGTCCTGAATAAATGCCCTCTGTCCGGATGAAATTGACTCGCCCTTGACGGTAATCACCGAACCATCCCGGAGCGTTGCCTGACTGGTGCCGTTGCCGTTATTGGCGGTAATGGTGGCAACGATGCGAACGCCTTCAGGAATCAGCGCCTTGAACTGTTGCCAGATGTTAGTGGTTGCCATTAGTAGTGCCTCTCCAATTCAATGGTTTGAATAACGGTCCCTACCCCACTTGCACTAATACTGGTGGCCAGACACAGGGCTTTCCAGTTGCCGCTCTCTCCTAAAACAGTATCCTGAACCTCGACCAGCATACCGGGCTCAATTAAACCGGGTGCTGTGTTGATATCAGTCAATGGTAGTTCGATGGTGGTAATGCTCTGGTTGCCCCCCTTAGCCAACTCATTCCGGCCTCGCTCAGTATTGACCTGCATTTCCGTGAGCCAGTCTTCCAGAATATCGGGAGCCGGGTTATCGCCATTGGTTCCGGTTCGCTTCACATTGACCGCCACGCCAGCATTAGTCCCGGAAACATAGACCGCATTGTAAGCCTGCTCCGGTCGCCAGTTGGCGCTCAAACTGATCACCATACTGGCCGGAACGATCTTATCCATTGTGGCGGTATCCCAGTGCCAAGGGCTGGCCGGGTATCGGGGCTGAATGCTCACCTGGTCATTATCACGGCTTGGGATAATCACTGATCCTGCTGTGGTTGCGACTTTGGCCACCACCTGCATAGCGGTCTGGTTCTGATAGCTAAATGAGCCTCCGGGCATAATCCAATCCGGTGTACTGTAGTCGTTCAGATCGGGATAGGTAGCGGTAAAGCCGCTCTCTTCAAAAAAAGGGGCCAGTTCTTCGTTAATGGCCTGTTTGGCGTTTAGGTTGGCGCTGTTGCTCTTGCTTCGTTGTGGCGCATAAGGCGCTGCAAGCAGTTGGGTTCAGCTGCTGGCATGCAAGGTGTAGCGTTCATCTCCAAAACGCCGGTAAGTGCTGTAACGTTCAATAATGAAGATCCATTTCCAGCCGTTTATATCGACCTCTATTTGCTTCGGACCGTTCTCGTCCGGTTCCACCAGTGCAATATTGGAAGCACCCCACAGCTGACCGGTAAAGCTCCATGAGAAGCTATCAATATTCAGGCTGATTTCCATTGATGGCAGTTCCAGCGGTGTCCGGGATGGCAGTACGACGGTGGTAATGATGCTCATAAGCAGATAACTCTCCTTGATCTCTGGCTGTTCCGGCTTTGGCTTTTCAATCACCTCCGGGTCTGTCTCGCCGTCATAGTTGCCGGTTACCGTTTCATCCCTGGCTTTCTGGCCAAAGCCCCACGGCAGGATAATCGGTTGATCCTCTGCTCGGTTTCTCTGGAAGGTAAAGTGGCGTTTGCTATCAATGGGGACAGCAGCAGTTTCTTCTTTAAAAGCACCAATCTGGAAAAATACCGAGCCATTGCCTTGTGGCTGATACTCCCGATCCTTAAAGGTAAAATTCAGCGGTTGTTGTGGGTGAACATAGGCAGGGCTTTTTGTCTCGCTGTTCCGGTATAGATCAACCGACTGCATGCCTTCGGATACGTTGCTATCCCTCTCAGGTGGATGGTTCCAAGGGAAGGCCTGTTCCTGATCCTGGGCTTGAATG
>NZ_JAGHQV010000097.1:0-5903 GCF_017744175.1 Thalassotalea sp. G20_0
TTTACTATCAGTCGGGGCAGGATCGTTAGTGGCAACAGAGACAGCCTGAGCTGTTTTGTCAGCTTTTTTGGTATCGTCGATCTCCACGTTGGTTGTGAGCGTACTGTTGTCTTTTTCATGATCGGCCTGGGAAACAGCAGCAAAGGACATTAATACCTTGGCGGTCTCTTTGAAGCCCTTAGCTAAATTGAGCGCTGTTTCGCAATTCTTATCCTTAACTTTGGCCCGGGAGCGGTCAAAGGCCAGCAATGTCTGGATGGCCTCTGTGTGGCCTTTTTCAGCAGCTTTGCCGAGAGCTGTTTGGCCGTCTTTATCCTTCTCTTTGGCCAGGGAGGGGTCAAAGTCCAGCAATGTCTGGATGGCCTCTTTGTAGCCTTTTTCAGCAGCTTTGTGGAGAGCCGTACGGCCAAAGTTACTTTTCTTTTTGGCCAGGGAGGGGTCAAAGGCCAGCAATGTCCGGATGGTCTCTGTGTGGCCTTTCAGAGCAGCTGCGTGGAGAGCCGTCCAGCCATTGTAATCCTTCTTTTTGGCCAGGGAGCGGTCAAAGGCCAGCAATGCCTGGGTGGCCACTGTTTGGCCACTATAAGCAGCATAGTGGAGAGCCGTTTGGCCATCGTTATTCTTCTCTTTGGCCAGTGAGGGGGCAATGGTCAGCAATATCTGGATGGCCTCTGTTTGGCCTTTAAGAGCAGCGGCGTGGAGAGCCGTGCGGCCATTGTTATCCTTCTCTTTGGCCAGTGAGCGGTCAAAGGCCAGCAATGTCTGGATGGCCTCTGTGTGGCCTTCAACAGCAGCGTCGTGGAGAGCCGTACTGCCAAGGTTAGTCTTCTCTTTGGCCAGTGAGGAGAAAAAGTTCAGCAATGTCTGGATAGCCTCTGTTTGGCCTTTAAGAGCAGCGGCGTGGAGAGCCGTTCGGCCATTCATATCCTTCTCTTTGGCCTTCTCTTTGGCCGGGGAGCGGTCAAACATCAGCAATGCCTCGATGGTCTCTGTGTGGCCTCTAAGAGCAGCGTAGTGGAGAGCCGTTTGGGCATCGATAGTCTTCTCTTTGGCCAGTGAGGGGTCAAAGAGCAGCAAATCCTTGATGGTCTCTGTGTGGCCTCTAAGAGCAGCATAGTGGAGAGCCGTTTGGCCCTCGTTAGTCTTCTCTTTGGCCAGTGAGGGGTCAAAGTACAGCAATGTCTGGATGGCCTCTGTTTGGCCTTTAAGAGCAGCGGCGTGGAGAGCCGTTCGGCCATTCATATCCTTCTCTTTGGCCAGTGAGCGGTCAAAGTTCAGCAATGCATAGATGGCCTTTGTTTGGCCATCACAAACAACGTAGTGGAGAGCCGTTTCGCCATTGTTATCCTTCTCTTTGGCCAGTGAGCGGTCAAAGTTCAGCAATGCCTGGATGGTCTCTGTTTGGCCTTTAAGAGCAGCGTAGTGGAGAGCCGTCAAGCCATATCTATCCTTCTCTTTGGCCAGTGAGGGGTCAAAGGCCAGCAATACCTGGACGGCCTCTGTTTGGCCTTTACGAGCAGCGGCGTGGAGAGCCGTTTGGCCATTGTGATCCTTCTCTTTGGCCAGTGAGGGGTCAAAGTCCAGCAATGTCTGGATGGCCTCTGTTTGGCCATCATAAACAACGTAGTGGAGAGCCGTTTGACCATTGTTATCCTTCTCTTTGGCCAGTGAAGAGTCAAAGTCCAGCAATGTCTGGATGGCCTCTGTTTGGCCTTTACGAGCAGCGGCGTGGAGAGCCGTTTGGGCATCGTTAGTCTTCTCTTTGGCCAGTGAGGGGTCAAAGTCCAGCAATGTCTGGATGGCCTCTGTGTGGCCTTTAGCAGCAGACCATTGGAGAGCCGTATCGCCAAACTTATTCTTCTCTTTGGCCAGGGAGCGGTCAAAGGCCAGCAATGTATTGATGGCCTCTGTGTGGCCTTTTTCAGCAGCGTAGTGGAGAGCCGTTTGGCCATTGTTATCCTTCTCTTTGGCCAGTGAGCGGTCAAAGTTCAGCAATGCCTGGATGGCCACTGTGCTGTCCCAAATAGCAGCGAAGTCGAGAGCCGTTCTGCCATATTTATCCTTCTCTTTGGCAAGTGAGGGGTCAAAGTTCAGCAATGTCTGGATGGCCTCTGTGTGGCCTCGAGCAGCGGCGTGGAGAGCGGTTTGGTCATCGTTAGTCTTCTCTTTGGCCAGTGAGGGGTCAAAGTCCAGCAATGTCTGGATGGCCTCTGTGTGGCCTTCATCAGCAGCTTTGTGGAGTGCCGTCCAGCCATCGTTATCCTTCTCTTTGGCCAATGAGGGGTCAAGGTTCAGCAATGTCTGGCTGGCCTCTGTGTGGCCTTTAAAAGCAGCGACGTGGAGAGCCGTCTGGCCATATTTATCCTTCTCTTTGGCCAGGGAGGGGGCATTGGTCAGCAATGCTTGTATGGCCCCTGTTTCGCCTTTATGAGCAGCGAAGTGGAGAGCCGTCCAGCTATCGTTATCCCTCTCTTTGGCCAGTGAGGGGTCAAAGTTCAGCAATGTCTGGATGGCCACTGTTTGGCCATTATAAACAGCGTAGTGGAGAGGGATAGCCGTTTGGCCATTCTTATTCTTCTCTTTGGCCAGGGAGGGGGCAATGGTCAGCAATGCCTTGATGGCCTTTGTGTGGCCTTTACGAGCAGCTAAATGAAGAGCCGTTTCGTCATCGTTATTTTTTGCTTTGGCCAGCAGTGGGGAGCGGTCAATTTCCACCAATGCATTGACGGTCTCTGTGTGGCCTTGACGAGCAGCTTCGTGGAGAGCCGTATCACCATTGTTATTCTTGACATCAACCTGGATGCGCATGGGGGCAATTTGCTTAAATGCCCTGACGATCTCTGTGTGACCATTACGAGCAGCTAAGTGGAGAGCCGTACAGCCATCGTTCATCTGTTTATTGACTGGGGTTTGATAATTTTCCAGCAGCTCCTTGACGGACTCTATGTGGCCGTTCTGAGCGGCCATATGCAGAGGCGTAGCACCATCTGTATGTGTTTTGACATTGACATCCACTTTAAGCATTCGGGATTCACAATAAGGTGATTCGTCGTCATCGACGCTTTCCCCGTCCTTACGAATCAGTGGCAGTGCCGGTTGCCCGCATTCACTGCATCGGCGTTTATGAAGACTTGTTTCACTCTGCTTGTCAAAGTGTCGGGTGATGCACCCCAGGTGGAAAATGTGGGGCTCCGGTTTGCAAGATGTTTCGACCAGTGAGTGTCCACCAAATTGTCCTCTGATATGTTCGTCATTTATACAGATAGAAGAACAATTAAAGCGGACACCTGCCCCGTTTCTACCGACACCATCCATCGCTTTAGCCTGCCATTTGACTCAAAACTTCGAGTACGACAAAAAATCAGCAGGGTAAGTTCCACAAAAAACAGAATTTTTAACAAGAAGATTGTCGTTTAAATCAAAAGTCAGCCATGGAACCAATTTTCACTAGACAGTGATCGTTTATCCGGAATACAAGCAATGGCAACCATAAATATCTGGCAACAGTTCAAGGCGCTGATTACTGAAGGGGCGCGGGTTGTAGCCACCATGACCGCTAATAACGGCAATGGCACCAGTCAGGCAGAGCTTTGGGATGGTTCGGTTATTACGGTTGAAGAGGAGTCTGTGGGTGTTGGGGAAAAGTATTTATTCAGGATGGGGAGATCAAAGGGGCCGCGCCGAGTCTGGCGCAGTATGAGGTGGAGGTTTGAAACAGTCAAGATTCAAGGCCCGGCACCGGTTTCTTCATAAGAATTTGGCATAATAAATGACAGAATTTGTTAAAAATTGAGAGTCTGACCAGAGTTGCAGTACGCAAGGACAACTCCACTACCGGCCATTGATTACTTATGTTCCTCTACTTTATTGCTCACTGTAGAAGGCAGGGCTATTAATGTGCTCCTTTTTTAATAAGGAGTTTTTGGCAGGCGGGGTAACGATGGCTGTAAGCCAAGTAGAGAGCCGTCTGGCCACCGTTATTTTTCCCATAGAGAGGATTGCAATATCTGGATGGCCTCTATGTGGCTTTCATCAGCAGCTAAGTGGACAGCCATCCGGCCTAAGTTATCCGTCTCTTTGACCAGGGAAGGGTCAATCTTCAGCAATGTCTGGATGGCCTTTGTGTGGCCTTGAGAAGCAGCTTTGTGGAGAGCCGTTTGGCCTTCGTTATCCTTCTCTTTGGCCAGGGAGGGGTCAATGGTTTGCAATGGCTGGGTGGCCTCTGTGTGGACTGCAAAAGCAGTTGCGTTAACAGCAGCTGCGAGAGCCGTCCGGACTGCAAAAGCAGTTGCGTTAACAGCAGCTGTGAGAGCCGTCCGGACTGACTTATTTTTCTCCTTCTTTTTGGCCTGGGAGGAGGGAATGGTCAGCAATGTCTGGATGGCCTCTGTGTGGCCTTTATAAGCAGCTAAGTGGAGAGCCGTCTGGCCATCGTTATCCTTCTCTTTGGCCAGGGAGCGGTCAAAGGCCAGCAATGTCTGGATGGCCTCTGTGTGGTCCCCAGAAGCAGCCAAGTGGAGAGCCGTACAGCCATTGTTCATCTGTTCATTGACTGAGGTTTGATCATTTTTCAGCAGCTCCTTGACGGACTCTATGTGGCCGTTCTGAGCGGCCATATGCAGGGGCGTAGCACCATCTATGTGTGTTTTGACATTGACATCTACTTTCTTATCAAGCAGTTTTCTCAGGCAATCGGTTTGCCCCCAACAAGCGGCTAAATGCAATGCCGTATTGCCGCTGTTATCAGCGATATTGAAATCCGCTCTTTCAAGCAAATAAGTCATGTGATCTAATTTGCCCCAAAGGGCCGCTATCATTAAAGGTGTGATACCGTCGTTATCACGGGCATTAATGTCCACTCCTCTGTTATCAGCAAGCTCACGCAGACACCCAATGTCGTTTTCTTTTTCGATGGTATAGTTATCGAAGGTCTTGCCGTTAATAAGGGTTCCAGTGATATCTATGCCCATGGCAGCACATTGTTGACGGCCCTTGGTTTTGCTGATTTTGGTGGCTATATGCAGGGCTGTTTCGCCGTTATTATTGGTGGCATTTACCTTCGCTCCCTTTTCAATGAGTTTTTTCAGGCATGTTTTATCCCCATTGGCAGCGGTGATATGCAGCGGTGTTTGACCTTTCCCATCGGCGGCATTGACATCGGCACCGTGGTCGATCAAAGTCCGGGCTAAATCCGTATGCTGGTGCTTTAAGGCGACAGCTAACAGGTATTCAGGATGACCGGTGAGCGCCGAGCGGTAAGGCTGATTGGCCAACGTCTTGTCTTTCTCCAGATAACAGTTCAGCGTGCTCAGATTACCGCTACGACAGACATTAAGCATCCGGGATTCACAATAAGGTGATTCGTCGTCATCGACGCTTTCCCCGTCCTTACGAATCAGTGGCAGTGCCGGTTGCCCGCATTCACTGCATTGGCGTTTATGAAGACTTGTTTCACTCTGCTTGTCAAGATGTCGGGTGATGCACCCCAGGTGGAAAACGTGGGGTTCCGGTTTGCAAGATGTTTCGACCAGTGAGTGTCCACCAAATTGTCCTCTGATATGTTCGTCGTTTATACAGATAGAAGAACAATTAAAGCGGACATCTGCCCCGTTTCTACCGACACCATCCATCGCTTTAGCCTGCCATTTGACTCAAAACTGGGGGTAGGACAAAAATCAGCAGATTAAGTTCCACAAAAAACAGGAAAAGAATTTTTTAACAAGACGTATGTCGTTAAATACAAAAGTCAGGTACGGAACCAACTTTCACAAGACAATGATCGTTTATCCGGAATACAAGCAATGGCAACCACAAATATCTGGCAACAGTTCAAGGCGCTGATTACTGAAGGGGCGCGGGTTGTAGCCACCATGACCGCTAATAACGGCAATGGCACCAGTCAG
>NZ_JAGHQV010000098.1:0-5638 GCF_017744175.1 Thalassotalea sp. G20_0
CGTTTGGGGATGACAACAATAGAGTACGACCTTGTCAGCCCGGTAAAGTTCCAGGCAACCGGTATCAGAGAAGCCTGACCTGTTTTGTCAGGCAGCCTGGCTGTGGGATGTGTTACTGGATAGCGCACCGCTGCAGCTATTCCAGATGAATACACGTCAACTGCCACAAACTGAAAACTGACGTATTCATAATTTCTGAAAACATAAGAGAGCCAGCAGCTTTCACTGCTAAGAAAAATCACGATCACCACCCTGAAAATTGAAACAAATGCACCTCGAAATCAAGGCCAAGAGAAAACTATGGCTATGTAGTTCAGGCATGAGATGGAAATCAGCAGGTGCAGAAGTTCTATTGGAGACAAGGTCTCTGATCCAGAGTAAAGGTCGTTGGGAACAACTTTGGTCAAACGTAATGTCAGGTAAGGTTTTAATTGACGAATGAGTCAGTTATCAAATTGATAGAGCACCCAGCTATTAAACGATACCCAAATTTCTGTTGGCAGACCCTGAGATAGTTCGGTTTTTAGCTAATAGAATCCAGGATTGATAGTTTGTGAGTAAAAGTGTTCGTTTTTGTTGTCTCTGTTGCGAAGTTTTTCTATAAAAATCAATACTTTTTGCAATAAAAATACATGTAAGTACTGGTACTCATTGCGGGAATTGCTTATCTTGTAGTTATATTACATTTGATCAGTATCAATTTTTTTTAAGCTTTGGCTGTTAGACGAAACTTGTTCGTATACTTGATGTTGCAAGTAATCAACCATTAACAATAACGATCACAAAGTTTGTTGTAGCAGTATCGATCCCGGAGCCGATTTGTATGCATGATATCGACCCAATAGAAACCAGGGAATGGCTGGAAGCACTGGATTCCGTCCTGGAGCAGGAAGGTGAAGACCGTGCTCATTTTCTGCTGACCCGGCTTTCCCAGCATGCTCGTGCCAAAGGTACGCAGCTGCCATACGCTATTACCACGCCGTATCGCAATACGATACCACCGGAAAAAGAAGCCCGTATGCCCGGCGACCTGTTTATGGAGCGTCGTATTCGCTCCCTGGTCCGCTGGAATGCGCTGGCTATGGTGATGCGGGCCAACAAGAAGGACAGCAGCCTGGGAGGACATATCTCTTCCTTCGCCTCCAGTGCCACTCTGTACGACATCGGGTATAACTACTTCTTCCACGGCCAGGGCAGCGATCGTGAAGGTGATCTGATTTATTACCAGGGCCACGTATCACCTGGTATCTACTCCCGGGCTTTTCTGGAAGGTCGTCTGGACGAGGGCCAGCTGGATAATTTCCGTCAGGAAGTGGATGGCAATGGTCTTTCCTCCTACCCTCACCCCAAGCTGATGCCTGACTTCTGGCAGTTCCCGACCGTATCCATGGGCCTCGGCCCTCTGCAGGCGATCTATCAGGCTCACTTCATGAAGTACCTGATTAACCGCGGCATGTCCCAGGATCAAAACCGTAAGGTCTGGGCATTCCTCGGGGATGGTGAGATGGATGAGCCGGAATCTCTCGGTGCCATTTCCCTGGCCGGTCGTGAGAAGCTGGATAACCTGATCTTCGTGGTCAACTGTAACCTGCAGCGGCTGGATGGCCCGGTGCGTGGTAACGGCAAGATCATTCAGGAGCTGGAAGGCATCTTCCGGGGGGCTGGCTGGAACGTTATCAAGGTCGTCTGGGGTCGTCATTGGGATCCGCTGCTGGCCCAGGACAAGCATGGCAAGCTGCAGGAAGTGATGGACAAGGCCGTTGACGGTGATTACCAGAACTGTAAGGCAAAAGGCGGTGCCTGGACCCGTGAGCACTTCTTTGGCCGTGACCCGGAAGCGCTGAAGCTGGTTGAACACCTGTCGGATGATGATATCTGGCGTTTGAACCGTGGTGGCCATGATCCCTACAAAGTCTTCGCTGCTTACCACGAGGCGGTTAACCATAACGGCCAGCCTACCGTCATTCTTGCCAAGACAGTTAAGGGCTACGGTACCGGTACCACCGGTGAAGCAGCCAACGTCAGCCACAACGTCAAGAAGCTGCCGGTTGATGACCTGAAGCACTTCCGTGACCGCTTTGACCTGCCGATCAAAGACGAAGACATTGAGACCCTGCCTTACTTCAAACCAGACGCTGACAGCCCGGAAATGAAGTACATGCGCAAGCGTCGTGAAAAGCTCGGTGGCTTTATTCCCCAACGCCGGGTAGAAACAGACGTTAAGCTGGAGATTCCCGGCCTTGAGGCTTTTGAAGCGGTGACCAAGGGCAGTGGTGAACGGGAAATCTCCACCACCATGGCTTACGTACGTATTCTGGGTGCGTTGGCCAAAGACAAGAGCCTGGGCAAGCACATTGTGCCGATCATTCCTGATGAAGCCCGTACCTTTGGTATGGAAGGTATGTTCCGCCAGCTGGGTATTTACTCTGCGGAAGGCCAGAACTATGAGCCGGTAGACTCCGACCAGGTGATGTTCTACAAAGAATCCAGACAGGGGCAGATTCTCGAAGCGGGTATTAACGAAGCGGGTGCCCACGCCGCCTGGATTGCTGCCGCAACCTCTTACAGCAGCAACAACGTGCCGATGATTCCGTTCTACGCGTTCTACTCCATGTTTGGTTTCCAGCGCACTGGTGATCTGGCATGGGCAGCGGGTGATATCCAGGCCCGTGGTTTCCTGATTGGTGCTACTGCGGGTCGTACCACGCTGAACGGTGAAGGTCTGCAACATCAGGACGGCCACAGCCACATTCTGGCATCCACGGTGCCGAACTGCATTAGCTATGACCCCACCTACGGCTATGAAATGGCGGTGATTATCCAGAACGGTCTGCAACGTATGTATGGCAACGGTGACAATGTCTGGTACTACATCACCGCCATGAATGAAAACTACCGTCAGCCAGCGCTGCCGGAAGGCCCTGAAGTGATCGAAGGCATCATCAAGGGGCTTTACAACCTGGAAGAAAACTCCCGTAACCAGGGGCTTAAGGTCCAGCTGATGGGTTGTGGCACTATCCTTGAAGAAGTCCGTGCGGCTGCCGGTATTCTGCGTGATGAGTTCAACGTTGAATCGGATGTCTGGAGCGCAACCAGCTTTAACGAGCTGGCCCGGGATGGTCAGAACGCCAGACGTTACAACATGCTGAACCCTGAAGCTGATAAGAAAGTCAGCTGGGTTGAGCAGCAGCTGTCTGGCCGTAAAGGTCCGGTTATCGCCGCGACTGACTATATGAGCCAGTACGCTAACCAGATCCGTGAGTTTGTGCCGACAACCTTTGTTTCGCTGGGTACGGATGGATTTGGTCGCTCTGACACCCGTGAACAGCTGCGTCGGTTCTTCGAGGTAGACCGTTACTTCATCGTGGTGGCTGCCCTGTATGCGCTGGTTCAGGATGGTGAGCTGGAAGCGTCCGTGGTCAGCGAGGCCATCAGGAAGTTTGATATTGACCCGTCCAGAGCTAACCCTCTGTATTGCTGAGTCCGGAACTGAAGAGAAGGTATGAGGAATGAGTGACGAAATCATCAAGGTTCCGGATATCGGCAGTGGTGAGGCAGAAGTCATCGAAATCTGCGTCCAGCCCGGTGATACGGTGTCGGCCGAAGACTCCCTGATTGTTCTGGAGTCTGACAAGGCAACCATGGAAGTCCCGGCTCCACGGGATGGCGTGGTGACAGAAGTGCTGCTGACTGTTGGTGACAATGTCAGCGAGGGTGCTCCGTTGGTAAAGATGGCTGCAGCAGCATCTGAGGTTGTCGAGCCTGCAGCGGACATTGCGCAGCCAGCAGCAGCCCCCGTGGCGGCAGCCCCGGTGGTTGAAGCGGCCGGTGGCTCCCGGACTGAGTCGGTGCATGTACCCGATATCGGTGCCGAAAATGTGCCGGTTATTGAGGTTTGTGTGAAGGTTGGGGACACCGTTGCCCTGGAAGACTCATTGATTGTTCTGGAGTCCGACAAAGCAACCATGGAAGTGCCTTCCCCGGTAGAAGGCGTGGTGACCGCCATTCACGTCAAGGAAGGTGATGCCCTGAATCAGGGTGACCTGGTGATTGACGTTGAAGTCAATGGTGGTGGTGTTGCCGCTGTAACGCCTTCGCCGGTTTCAGGCGCAGCTCCGGAGCCTGCCGCTGTAGTGCCAGTTGCACCCGCACCACAGTCCGGACCGCGCATGGAGAAAGTAACGGTACCGGATATTGGTGCTGAGAATGTTCCCGTGATTGAGGTCTGTGTCAGCGTTGGCGATCACATTGAAGAAGAGGCGTCACTGATCGTACTGGAATCTGACAAGGCAACCATGGAAGTGCCTTCACCGTTTGCCGGTGTCGTGAAAGCCATCATGGTCAAAGAGGGCGATACCCTTAGCCAGGGCGACCTGATTCTGGATATCGAAGTGTCTGGTGGTGCTGCAGCACCGGCTGTCAGCCAGCCAGCGCCTGCAGCCGCTGCACCTGCCACTGTGCCACCGCAGCAGGAGGCTCCGTCCCGCGCACCATCGGCACCACCTCCACATGCAGAAGCGCATCCTGTGGAACTTGAGCGTACCAACCGCAAATTCCATGCAGGTCCTGCGGTGCGCAAACTGGCCCGTGAATTTGGTGTTGATCTTGCCGAAGTGACCGGCAGTGGTCCCCGTCGTCGCATTTTGAAAGAAGACGTGCAGAAGTACGTCAAGATGCGCCTTAGTGAAAAAGCACTTTCAGGACAAGGGTCTGCTCAAGGTGTTTCTTCCGGGTTGGGTATTCCAGCCATGCCAGAGATCGACTTCAGCAAGTGGGGGGACATCGAGAAGGTTGCCCTGAATCGCCTGCGCAAAGTGGCGGCTCAGAACTTCCAGCGTTCCTGGCTGAACGTGCCACACGTAACCCAGTTTGATGAGTGTGACATCACTGAACTGGAAGCGTTCCGCAAGGCTCAGAAAGCCATGGCCGAGGCCCGTGGTACCAAACTGACACCTCTGCCGTTTATTCTGAAAGCTGTTGCTTATGTTTTGAAAGAGCTGCCACAGTTCTGTGCTTCCCTGAGCCCGGATGGTGAAACGCTGATCTATAAAAAGTACATCAATATTGGTGTCGCGGTTGATACGCCAGACGGTCTGCTGGTGCCGGTGATCAGGAACGTGGATCAGAAGAGCCTGTGGGAACTGTCGGCTGAATGTATCGAGCTGGCTGGTAAGGCTCGTGACAAGAAGCTGAAGCCTGATGAAATGCAGGGTGGCTGCTTTACCATCTCCAGCCTGGGTTCTATCGGTGGGACGGCATTTACTCCAATCGTCAATTCGCCGGAAGTAGCCATACTTGGTCTGTCCAGGGCTGCCATGAAGCCAGTGTGGAACGGCAAGGACTTCGATCCGAAGCTGATGCTACCTTTGTCACTGTCTTATGATCACAGAGCTATTAATGGTGCAGATGCGGCACGTTTCACGACAATGCTGGGTGAATTGTTGACCGATATTCGCAAGCTGCTTCTTTGAGACTTTTGTTAATAAATCCGGAGGTGATTAATCTCCGGACTTATTGATCTACACCTATTATAGGTAGCTACTGTCGTATGGTATTATCACCGCCTTCATAGATGAGGCAGTAATGAACAATATTGACGGTCGCAGGCTTTCAGACTCCCTTAGGGAAGAAATTCGAT
>NZ_JAGHQV010000099.1:0-5501 GCF_017744175.1 Thalassotalea sp. G20_0
GCGGGCATAAGTTTCACTTTAAGTGCCTTTCCCGTTGGACAAAAGACCACGTGACCTGCCCTTACGAGCGGGAAGTCATTAAAAATATGGTGGTGAAAAACCTGCCCCTGCCCCGGGACTGGAAGAACCAGATGGTCAACGCGGCAGAGGAGGGTGATATCAAGATCCTCCAGGCCCTGCTGCAACGGGGAGCGAAGGTGGATGCGGGCCGAACTGCGGGCATAACCCCCCTGGCCCTGGCCGTTGCCAATAAGCACCTCGATGCGGCCCTGCTGCTGGCCAGAAGGGGCGGATCCGACCCGATCGGTCTGAGCAACCTGGGGAATCTTTTCAAGGATGGTGGTGAGGGCATTGTGGTAGATCCAAGCAAAGCGGAGCACTGGTATCTCAAGGCGGCTGAGCTGGGGGATATTGCAGCCATGTGGCATCTGGGCTACCTGTATCAGTTTGGTGGCGAGGGCTTTTCGAAAGATCTGCACAAAGCCGAGAGCTGGTACCTTAAGGCAGCTGAGCTGGGGGATATTGCAGCCATGTGCAGCCTGGGCATCGTGTATGCAAATGGTGGCGAGGGCTTTCCAGCCGATCCGCACAAAGCCGAGAGCTGGTACCTTAAGGCGGCTGAGCTGGGGGATACTACAGCCATGAATAACCTGGCCTACCTGTATCATGGTGGTGGCAAGGACTTCGCGGTAGATCTGCGCAAATCGGAGCACTGGTACCTGAAGGCGGTTGGATTGGGGGATGTCTGCGCCATGAGTAACCTGGCCCTACTGTATCTGGATGGCGGCGAGGGCTTACCGGCAGATCAGGATCAGGGAAAGTCCCTGTTGTTCAGGGCCGCTGGGCTTGGGGATCCCGGAGCCATGTCCAATCTGGGCTGGCTCTGTTTTAAGGGTAACAATGGCTTTGAGAAAGATCTGCACCAGGCGAAATCCTGGTGGCTCAAGGCGATTGAGCTGAGATATGTTCTAGCCATGCATCACCTGGGACGCCTGTATCTGCATGGTGGCGAGAACTTTCCGGAAGACCTGCATCAGGCGAAAACCTGGTTGCTCAAGGCGGTTGAGCAGGGGAAAGATCCAGCCCTTATAGCTTCAGCCATGTACATGCTGGGTCGCCTATATCATTTTGGTGGCGCGGGCTTTGAGGTAGCTCTGCATGAAGCGGAGCGATGGTACCTGAAGGCGGCTGGGCTGGGGTATGTTTTAGCCATGTACAACCTGGGTCGCCTATATCAGTATGGTGGCGAGGGCTTTAAGATAGATCTGCGTGAAGCGGAGCGCTGGTACCTGAAAGCCATTGAGCTGGGGTCTCATCTGGCCATGAGTAGCCTGGGTCACCTGTATCTGCGTGGTGGCGAAAAATTTCCGGAACATAGGTACAAGGGAAAACGCCTGTTGCTCAAGGCGGCTCAGTTGAGGAGAGACCTGGCCATCAAAAAACTGAAAAAAGTCTCTAAACCGCAACCCGCTAAAAAACGCGGGCTTGATGAAGCCTTTCCTGATGAACCCGGCCGCGCCCACACAGTGGGCGAATCCACGGCAGCAGACAGTAACGGGTATAAAACGATGGTAGAGCAGACTTCCCGATAGATCCGCCAAATGCCCATGGCAGGTGACAATATTTTGCGTCCCCCGGGAGACTGTCCAGAGTTATTTCCGGGTTATCCCGGGATCATCAAAGGAGCCATGAATCCGGTAACCAATTCTGGCCTGTTAAAGTTCAGATCGACTTAAACGACAATGAATTTATATCTCTATACCTCCTGCATCCATAAAATTGTGTGCGTTATAACTGTATAACCGCCTTCTTTTCCGATATTTTGCTTTGATCTGGAATTAAGGAAATCTACAAAGCTGTTTTTTTGATATTTTCAGAACCTGGTACGGGATATTTTAGAGATCAACACAGTCAGAGTAGCAATCCCAAAAAGTAAGGGAGTTACCTGGCATGAACAGCATTCCCTCCAGTGCAGCCGTTGTTGTACCCACCGAGCCCCCAACCTGCCCGATCTGCCATGATGGCCTCTACTCACCCAAAAATCGGAAGTTTGTGGGCAGGCGTGTCGCTATTGCCAGGCCCTGCGGGCATAAGTTTCACTTTAAGTGCCTTTCCCGCTGGACAAAAGACCATCTGACCTGCCCTTACGGGCGGGAAGTCATTAAAAATATGGTGGTGAAAAACCTGCCCCTGCCCCGGGGCTGGCGGCGTCAGATGGTCAACGCCGCAAAGGAGGGTGATATCAAGATCATCCAGACCCTGCTGCAACGGGGGGCAAAGGTGGATGCGGGCCGGACTTCAGGAAAAACCCCCCTGGCCTGGGCCGCTGCCAATAAGCACCTCGATGCAGCCCTGCTGCTGGCCAGAAGGGGCGGATCCGACCCGATCGGTCTGAGCAACCTGGGGGGTCTTTTCGAGGATGGTGATGAGGGCATTCCGATAGATCTGCACAAAGCGGAGCACTGGTACCTCAAGGCGGCTGAGTTGGGGGATATTGCAGCCATGTGGCAGCTGGGCCACCTGTATCAGCATGGTGGCAAGGGCTTTCCGGTAGATCTGCACAAAGCCGAGAGCTGGTACCTTAAGGCGGCTGAGCTGGGGGATATTGCAGCCATGAGCAGACTGGGCATCGTCTTTGCAAATGGTGGCGAGGGCTTTCCGGCCGATCTGCACAAGGCCGAGAGCTGGTACCTTAAGGCGGCTGAGCTGGGGGATATTATAGCCATGAATAACCTGGGCTGCCTGTATCATAATGGTGGCAAGGACTTCGCGGTAGATCTGCGCAAAGCGGAGCACTGGTACCGTGAGGCGGCTGGATTGGGGGATGCCTGCGCCATGACTAACCTGGCCATACTGTATCTGGATGGCGGCGAGGGCTTACCGGCAGATCATCAGGATCAGGGAAAGTTCCTGTTGTTCAAGGCGGCTGGAATGGGGGATGTTGGAGCCATGACCAGTCTGGGCTGGCAGTATTTCAAGGGTAACAATGGCTTTGAGAAAGATCTGCACCAGGCGAAAGCCTGGTGGCTCAAGGCGGTTGAGCTGGGAGATGTCAAAGCCATGCTTAACCTGGGTTACCTGTATCTGCATGGTGGCAAGAGCTTTCCGGCAGATCTGCACCAGGCGAAAATCTGGTTGCTCAAGGTGGTTGAGCTGGGGGAAGAGCCAAACATTATAGCTTCAGCCATGAACCATCTAGGCTACCTTCATAACTATGCTAACCAGGACTTTGGGTTAGATCTGCATGAAGCGGAGCGCTTGTACCTGAAAGCCATTGAGCTGGGGTCTCCTCTGGCCATGAGTAAACTGGGTAACCTGTATCTGGGTGGTGGCAAGAACTTTCCGGCAGACCGGTACAAGGGAAAACGCCTGTTGCTCAAGGCGGCTGAGCTAGGAAATGCGCCAGCCATGAACACTCTCGGCAACCGTTATGTGCTTGGTGACGTGGGCTTTGAGGCAGATCCGCACAAAGCAAAACATTTTTTCCTCAAGGCCGCTGAGCTGGGATATGTTTCAGCCATGAGCAACCTGGGCTGGTTATATCTGTATGGTCGCAAACACTTTCAGGTGGATCTGCAGCAGGCGAAGTTCTGGTTGCTCAAGGCGGCTGACCTGGGTAACGCTTGGGCCATGTTCCACCTGAGTCATCTGTATGAGCATGGTGGGGCGGACTTCCCGGTAGATCTGGACCAGGCGAAGGCCTGGTTGCTCAAGGCGGCTGAGTTGGGGAATGACCTGGCCAGCAAAAAACTGGAAAAAGTCTCTAAACCACAACCAGCTAAAAAACGCGGGTTTGATGAAGCCTTTCCTGAATGAATCTGTATCTCTATACCTCCTGCATCCATAAAATTGTGTACGTTATAACCGTATAACTGCCTTCTTTTCGGATATTTTGACCTGTTCTGGAATTCATGAAATCCATAAAGCTGTTTTTTGATATTTCCAGAACCTGATACGGGATATTTTTGAGATCAACACAGTCAGAGTAACAATCCCAAAAACGTAAGGGAGTTACCTGGCATGAACAGCGTCCCCTCCAGTGCAGCCGTTGTTGTACCCACCGAGCCCCCAAACTGCCCGATCTGCCACGATGATCTCTACCGACCTGAAAATCCCAAGTTTGCGGGCAGGTACGTCGCCACAGCCAGGCCCTGCGGGCATAAATTTCACTTTAAATGCCTTGATCGCTGGAGAAAGGATCATCTGACGTGCCCTTACGGGCGAAGGGCCATTGAGGATATGGTGTTGGAAAACCGGACCTTGCCCGGGGGCTGGCAGCAGCAGATGACCAATGCGGCAATACAAGGCGATATTGGGATCATCCGGGTTCTGCTGAACATGGGTGCGGACGTGGATGCAGGCCAGAGCCCGGGTAAAACACCACTGGCCCTGGCCGCTACCAATAAGCACCTCGATGTTGCCCTGCTACTGGCCGACCGGGGAGGGGCCGACCCGGTCGGTCTGAGACAACTGGGGCGTTTGTACCGGTTTGGTGGCGAGGGCGTTCCGGTCGATCTGCGCAAAGCGGAGTGCTGGTTACTTAGGGCGGCCGAGCTGGGGGATGCTTCAGCCATGTGCCACCTGGCTCACCTGTATCATCATGGTGGCGAGGGCTTTGGGGTAGATCTGCGTAAAGCGGAGTACTGGTACCGGGAGGCGGCTGGGAGGGGGATTGTTACGGCCATGAACAATCTGGGTTACCTGTATCAGTTTGGTGCCGAAGGCTTTGAGGCAGATCCGGACCAGGGAACGTTCCTGTTGTTCAAGGCGGCCGGGCTGGGGAGTGTTCCAGCCATGCTCGCCCTTGCCAACCTGTATCACCATGGTGGCGTGGGCTTCAGGATAGATCTGCGCAAAGCGGAGCACTGGTATCTGCAGGCGCACAGGCGGAGGTCTTCTCCGGCCATGCACAATTTGGGTCTCCTGTATCTGTGCGGTGGCAAAGACTTCCCGGCAAATCCACACAAGGGAAAACGCCTGTTGCTCAAGGCGGCCGGGCTGGGTAATGCTGTCGCCATGCACCACCTGGGCCTGCTGCTTGAGTATGGTGGCGCGGGCTTTCCGGCAGACCCCGGCAAAGCGCCGGGCTGGTACCAGAAGGCGGCTGAATTGGGGAATACCCGGGCCATAAAAAAACTGGAAGAACTCTCTAAACTGCAACCCGCTAAAAAACGCGGGTTTGATGAAGCCTTTCCTGATGAACCCGGCCACGCCCATCCATAGGAGCCATGAATCCGGTAACCAATGCTGGCCTGTTAAAGTTCAGGCCTACTTAAACGACAATAAATTTGTATCTCTATACTTCCTGTATCCATAAAATTGTGTACGTTATAACTGTATAACCCAATGGCACTGACTTAAGCTTAAAAGCCCCGCAAACATGGGGATTGATACGGGTTTAGAGATTTGAATTGGAACCACAAAGCACACAAAGAGCACTAAGAAGAGCTTTTCTTTTCCTTTGTGCTCTTTGTGTGCTTTGTGGTTCCAATCGCCGGGTG